>NZ_JBATVM010000317.1:0-56033 GCF_049671765.1 Psychrilyobacter sp. | reverse complement strand
TTTTTTAATAGCTAGGTTTGCCATCTCTATATGTCCTCTATGGATAGGGTTAAAACTTCCCCCGAAAATTCCTATTTTTTCTATTTTATTATTTTTATTATCCATATATTAACATCCTTTTATGTCTTTTCTTTGTATTTAACTGGATGCAACATCACGTTGCTATTATTTTAGTTTTTCTTTTAATATCTCTGTGTAGATATCTTCTTTTTTATATGTAAATTCATTTAGTATATTCCCATAACTAGAGATCTCTAAAGAATCTATAGTTTTAGATGCTCTAATTACTTCTACTTTAGGTGTAGGAGTAAAAGTAGTACTTATTACTCTTTCGAAATCATTAAATTCTGATCTTTTTTGTAAGATATATGACATTCCTACATAAAATACTTCATCTAAAAAATAATTGTCTTTTAATTCTTTCATAAGTTGGTATAAACTCCAAGCCATAGTTGATTTTTCACTCTCAATATCTTCTAATAAAATATAATCAAATAACATCTTAAAAAATAATTGTTTATCTCTTAAAAAAAGTTCTTTTCCATATCTTAATCCAAATATTTTGTCCCCGCTTGCCATAACTTTATTAAAATTATTAGTTAAAGTGTCCATAGAATATTTAGATAACCTTTCAATTTTTTTTATCTTTTCCCTTTGAGTTAGATCAACCATTTCTTCAAGGAGAGTAGTTATGATCTCTTTATAGTTATTGTTATTTATAGTTGTTATAAGTGGGAGAGCGTGATTCATTGATTTTCTTTTAATAGTTCCATCACAATCAATAGTAAAATATGATCTTTTCCCCAATCCTTCTGCTATAGCTTCAATTAATTTTATTTTCCCACCTGTAAGATAAATTTCATAAAATTTATCTATATTTTTTTCTCTGATATCGTCTATTTGAAACATTATTCCTCCTACTATTGAAACAGATTATCTTCTAGCATAGTTAGTTCTACTTTTAGTACATATGTTCTTGGCATATGAAAATTTTGCGGAAGTTTTACAATATCTTTTTCTGTAGTTATTATATAGTCTGCTCCCATTTCATCTGCTCTTTTCATTATTTTTTTAAAGTCTCTTTCTTTAAAATTATGGTGATCTAAAAAATCCATTCTGTCAGTTGCAGAAGGCATAAGGGAAATCACTGTTTTTTCAAAGTTTAGTGGGTTTGCTAATCCACTAAATAATAAGACCTTTTTTTTGTTTACCCAGAAAAGAGGCTTTCTGTCTCCCTTAAGATCTTTTAGGGAAACTACTCCATATTTAGCTACTGAGATATTTTTTTTATATTTAGATAGGTATTTCTTAATTTTTTTTATCTCTCTATCATCTACAAGATCAGCCTTAGTAATGATAAATTCATCTGCTCTTTTAAGTTGTTTTAAATCTTCTCTAAGTGTTCCTAGAGGTAAAAGTCTTCCTCCACCAAATGGATTAGTAGCATCTATTAAAACAATGTTGCAGTTTCTTTCTAGTTTTCTATGTTGATAACCGTCATCTAATACAATTGTATCTATATCAAAATGTTTTTTAGCTAACATGCAAGCAGAATATCTATCTCGACCTACAATTATTGGGACCTTTGTATTTATAGCATGTAAAAGTGGTTCATCACCACTTTCTTTAGTTGTTGCTAAAATGTTTTTTCCATCACTAACGATCATGGGGTCAACCTTTCTTTTTCCTTTGTATCCCCTAGATACTATAGCGACTTTTTTTCCCTCATCTAAAAATCTTTGAACTAAGTACTGTACAGTAGGGGTCTTTCCTGTTCCTCCTACTGTAATATTTCCAACACAAAAAATCTCTATATCGTCTATTTTTTTAGACTTCAAGATTTTTTTGTCATACAATCTATTCCTAAGATTTGTTATTAAATGATATAGGTACGCTAAAAGTTCCATGTAATTCCTCTTTTCGACTATTTTTTTTGTTCATAATAATTATTTTTCAAATATATCTTTACGTAATCTAGTAATAGCGCCTGCAATCTCATATTTTCTAGCTTCTACTAGACTACCACTATTACTCTTTAGTAATTTACTTAAGTTGTTCCTATCTATTTCTATCTGTACATTATCTAATTGATCTTTAAAAGTTTCACATTTTATTTGTGTAAAGATCTTTCTAATAATTTCTCCTGTAAATGTTATTTGACCATTTTCAACATATTGTTCTAAGTGACGAATATCGATGTTTTCTTTATCTATTAGGAGTTCATCCAATTCTCTAGTCTTTACCTTACAACGATCTGATGTAAAGAGTTTTTTTGTTTTCTGGGGATCTAATCTTCTAAATGGAATTGTAAACTTTTGATTAACTCTTCTAACATTTGAATTTTCAAATTTTTTAGAGATGAGCTTTGCCTTTTCAGTGACATCTAAAAGTTTATATTCGTCTAGCATAATAACTCTATCTGCTGTAGAAAAATAATCTCCTAAACCTCCTACTACAATGATAACAGAAATATCTTCAGCTTTCATAGACTCTATTCTTTCAATAAATGGAGTGATAGGTTCCTTTTTATGGGAGATAAGTTCTTGGATCTTTCGATCTCTTACCATAAAATTTGTAGCAGTAGTATCCTCATCGATGAGGAGTGTTGTTGCTCCTAATTCTAAAGCTTCCATTATGTTGGCAGCCTGAGATGTAGAACCACTTGCATTTTCCGTAATAAAATTATGGGTATCTTTTTTGTGAGGTAAATTATTTATAAAATTACTGATATCTAGTCCACCAATCCATCTTCCATCTTCAGCTCTGATCTTTACAGTGTCTCTGTCAGTTATAACTCCTTCACGACCATCTCCTAAAATGTGATTATACACACCCTTTTCAATGGCAGTAAGTAGAGTAGATTTCCCGTGGAATCCACCGCCAGTAATTACAGTGATTCCTTTAGGTATTCCCATTCCATAGACAGTATCACCATTATCGAGACAGAGAGTAATTTCCAAAGATTTAGGAGTTTGAAATGGTATTCCATCTATTAAGACTCTGTCATCGATAGAGCTCATTCTAGCTAATTTTGAATTGTTTTCGATAAAAACTATTAAATTTTCTTTTTTTATAGCACGCCTTATAGAGTCAGATTTCAGATTAGTTATAATGTGTTGTTGTAATCTTTCTAAATCTATATGGGTAATTTTTATTTCTTTAGAAATCTTAGGGATCTCATTAAAGATCATTGTAACGGCACATCTACTGGCAATCCTTCTACCATTAGCAGGTAGTCCTCCATAAAATTTTATGATGAGGATATCGCCTATGATCTCAACGGCTGATCTCTTTAAAATTTCTTGTTTAGGAGATAGGATATTTAATTGTCCGCTTTTCCCTGATCCAGATTTTTTTCCTAGTTTTGAGATCAGTTTATTTAGTTTTCTTAAAATGTAATCCTCAAAAGCTACTTTTTTGCTAGAATTATCATAAGAATCTTTTGAATAACCATATTTTAAAAGGTTTATCTCTACAGAAAAAAGTGATGGAGAAGCAAAGGGGTCTCCTTGAACTCTTAATATTTCCAAGGTATAATCTATAAAATTATATCTTCCCTTGATCTCTTTATAGCCACCATAACTTTTCCCGTCTAGTCTATTAAGTGTTTCTTTTAATTGTTTCATTCTACCTCTCTTTTATACACTTACCGATATTATCTTAGATTCGCCTAATTCTTTATTCATAGTAACACCGTAGAGAGTATCGGATCTTCTCATAGTTTCCTTATTATGTGTAATTAAAATAAACTGTGACCTGTCGGTAAATTCCTTTAATTTACTAATAAGTTTTTTTATGTTTGTTTCATCTAGTGCTGCTTCAATCTCATCAAAGAAAGTAAATGGGCTTGGTTTATACATAAATAGTGCCATAATAAAGGCAATAGCAACCATTGATTTTTCTCCACCTGAGAGCAAAGTTATAGATTGAGACTTTTTGTTCTTAAATTTTACCATTAAGTCAATACCACTTTCAAGGATATTTTCATTATCTACCAATTGTAATCGACCTATAGAATTATTTAGGACCTCTTTACACATATATTCAAAGTTTTTATCAATCTCTTTATATGCACTAAAAAATTTAGTTTCGATAATTTTTTCAATATCTTCTACTAATTTTAAGAGAGCTTTTTTACTAATAATAAGATCATCCCTTTGAGCTGTTATAAATTCATGTTTTTTCGTTAATTCTATAAATTCTTCAATGGCTAAAAGATTTACTAAACCTAATCCTTTGAGTCTTGCCTCTAAACGATATAGAATTTCCTTGGATTCTGAAACAGATGATTCTAAAACAATTTCTTTTATATCTATTAAAGCAGATAGTTTTTCTTCTATTTGAGAAACCCAGCCTGTAGTTTTTTCTAATTTTTCAATGAGGACTTTTAATTTATTCTCTCCTAATATGAGATCTTTTTCAATATTTTTAGTGGCTAAGATTTCTTTTTTTTCCAAAGTTTCAAGTTCCTCTTGAAGATTTTTCTTTTCTTTTATCTCTAGAAATTCTTTTTCATATCTTATATTTTCACTATGGAATTCATTTTGGATATTATTTAATCTTTCATTTAGGTTTTCTATGTCTGAAATAAGTTTCTCTATTTCTAACATAGTTTTTTTACTTTCACTTTGGAACTCTTGAAGGAATCCATTATTTCTTTGGATCTCTCTTTCTAGTTGTTTAACTTGTTCTTTTTTATTTAAATAGTTTATCTTTATATTAGAGTAAGATTTATTAATTAGTTCTATTTCTTTTTTTAAAGATATTAATTTTTTGTTGTTGTCTGCTAAACGATCTTTAGATTTTTTTAAAAAGGCTTCGGTATCAAATTTTTGAGTAGTAGCGTTTTGAAGTTGTTTGTTATATTCATTTATATAATTTATTTCTTCAATTTTTTCCATCTCTATAATTTTTAATTTTTTAACCTCTTTTCTATGACCGTCTGTTAGGTCTGTATGAGTTCTTAAAATTTCTCTAAAGGAATCTTCTTTTGCAACTCTAAGATCGTCGATGTTTTCTAATTTTTTTTCATATTCATCCATATTTTTAGAGTATCCATTATATAAGTCATCTAATTCTTTATGTTTTTTATCTAATTCTGCTACTATCTTATCTAATTTTTTAATCTCTTTTTTTCTTTCAAAGATAATTGAACTAGCAGATTTTATATGTTGTCCACCAGTAATCCGGCCTCTACCTGAGATAAGTTCTCCATCAAGAGTAACTATGTTTCCACGATGAAGGTTGTTTTTAGATATTTCTAGAGCTACATCTGTAGATTTAACTACCAAGAGGTTCCCTAATACAAATTCAACAGGCTTATTATAGATTGAATCGTAATTAACTAAATCGCTAGCATAGCCTAAAACACCATTTTCTGAGATTGCCTTTTTAGAGTTATTTAATTTTATACTATCAAATGCTAAAAATGAGGCTCTACCTCCATTAGACTGTTTTAGGTAGGAGATACATTTTTTAGCTACCTCACTATTTTTTACTACGATATCTTGTAATGATCCACTGACAGCTGATTCTATAGCTGTTTCAAGATGTTCTGGGATATCTATAAGACTTATAAAAGCTCCAGCTACGCCATCAATATTGGCATTTAAAACAGCTTTTACACCTTTAAAGAACCCTTCGTTATTAGCCTCTAATTTTTTTAGGTTTTCTAGTTTTGCATCTTGTCTGCTGAGGTTATAGGCCACTTCTTTTCTCTCATCATAGACTGTATTCATCTTTTGACTCAGGGCGTCTATGTGTTTTTCAGCATCTTCAATGGTATCATCTATTTTTTTTATCTCTATTTGGATATTTTTTTGTTTAGTTTCAAGTAAGTTTAACTCAATGGTTAATTTTTCAATTTTTTTAGTGTATTCAGTAGATTCTTCATCTAATCCACGGATCTTATTAGCACTACTTTTAGTTCTTTTTTCAGAGTTTTCTATCTCGGCAATTAATTTTAGTCTATCTACTTCAGAATCCATAACATGTTCTTTTTGTACTCCAATCTCAATCTCCAGATTTCTTTGATTGAGTTCAAATTCACCTATTTGTTTTTCATATTTGAGGTTATCCCCTTCTAAATTTTTCAATTGTTCTATAACAACATCTTTTTTAGAGTTTAGTCTGTCTAATTCACTGATTTGGTGTTTTAATTTTACATTTAAACTTTCTAAATTTTCTTTTTTGCCAGAGACCTCACGATTAAATCCTTTAATTCGTTCTCCATATAGTACTTTGTCATTGACTAATTTATCTACATCTTTTTTTAAATCAATATTTTTATCTGTCAGTGCATTGACTTCATCGTTGAGGAGGTTTCTTTTTTTATTTATTTCCTCTAACGCAGTTTCTTTTTCTGTGAATTTTTCTTGGAGTTCTTTTAAGGTAAGATTTAAATCAACTCTTTGTTTAGAGAAATCATCTACGATTTTTTGATTGACTTGATATTCTTCTAAGTAGATAGATTTTTTTAGAGTGTTTATCTCGTCTTCTAATTTTTTATATTTAATAGCTTTTTCAGATTGTTTACCGATTTTGTCTTTATTTTCTTCTAATTCACTGACAATAAGATTTATTTTATCGGTTTCTAACTCTACCTTAGAAAGTTTTTTTAAAGCTTCGTCTTTACGAAGTTTTATTCTTTTTATTCCAGCAGCTTCCTCAATGATACTTTTGATCTCTTTATTAGAGGCACTGATTATTTTTTCGACTTTTCCTTGTCCAATAACAGAATAGGCACTTTTCCCTACACCTGTATCTAAAAATAATTCATTGATATCTTTTAGTCTACATCTTTGATCGTTTATGTAGTATTCATTTTCACTTTTTTTATTGATCTTTCTTGTTACTTTGACTATTTCATCTTCTATCTCTAAAGCTTTGTCTTCATTATCTATATATAGTGATACAGTAGCAGTACTTCTAGGTTTTTTATTCTTTCCCCCAGAAAATATTACGTCACTACTCTCTTTTGCTCTTATATTTTTATAAGACTGTTCCCCTAATACCCAGAGAATAGCATCTAATATATTAGATTTTCCACTTCCATTAGGGCCTACGATAGAGGTTATTCCCATATTAAAATCAAGTTTAATCTTATCTGCAAAGGATTTAAATCCATCTATTTCTATACATTTTAAATACATAATTTCCCTCACTTTTCTCTTCTTCAATTTTATAATTTAGTATTATGATAATTTTTTTAACTACTTCTGTAAATTATTGTGTGTTTCAAACTTTAAATTATTCTTTTTTATAGTATATAGTTATCCAAGTTTTCCTCTATAAGTTCATAACTAAATATTTTAACAACATCTTTTTTTCCAATTTTTATAGTGGTTTCTTTTTCATATGGAGCTTCAAACATTATGTTATTTAAGATTTTTTCAATAACACCAGCTAATCTTCTAGCCCCTATATTTTCAATATCTTCATTAAGTTCGATAGCTATTTCTGCTATTTCGTCTATAGCACCCTTAGTAAAACTTAAATTAACTTTATCAGTTTTTAGTAGTTCTTGATACTGAGTCAATAAGTTAAAGTCTATTTCAGTCAAAATTTTCACAAAATCATCTTTATTTAGAGTATTTAATCTTACTTTTATAGGAAACCTTCCTTGTAGTTCAGGCATTAAATCACTAGGGCTAGCCTGTGTAAAAGCTCCAGCTGCAATAAATAAAATATGCTCAGTTCGAACAGAACCATATTTTGTCATAACTGTGGTACCTTCAATTATTGGGAGGATGTCTCTTTGAACACCTTGACGTGAAACTTCACTATTACTACCTTCTCTTTCTGCAATTTTATCTATCTCGTCTATAAACACGATTCCATCTTCCTCTACTTTTTCTACAGCTAATGGTTTTAATTCTTCTAGATCTATATTTTGCTCGATCTCAGTTCTTAAAAGGTATTCAATGGCATTTTTAACACTCATCTTAACTATTTTTTTCTTTCCACCTGGGAAAGAGCTCATAATATTATCGATAATGCCCTTTACACCGTCCTCTTCTGGCTCATTACCAGTGGCAAACACCTCAACCATTGGAGCGTCTGAGCTTTGGTGTTTTTCAACTTCAATTTCTTGGTTATCGTACTTTCCAGTTTTTATTTCTTCTAATAGAGTGTTTTTTTCATTAGGATTGATAGTACCATAAGGTTTTATAAGTTTAGCTACCTTTAGGAAAGTGGAATTCTTATATTTTTCTCTTAATATTTCTATTTTTTCTGATTTTAATTTGTTAAAAGTCATGGAAACAAGGTCTTTTATCATAGACTCAACATCTTTTCCTACATAACCTACTTCGGTATATTTAGTAGCTTCTACTTTGATAAATGGAGAATTTGTAATAGTTGCTAATCTTCTAGCAATCTCAGTTTTTCCAACACCTGTAGGTCCTATTAAGATTATATTTTTTGGAGTGATTTCGTTTTTTAATTTATTATCTGAAATTTGTTTTCTTCTATATCTATTTCTGAGTGAAATAGCTACATTTTTTTTAGCGTCTTCTTGAGAAATTATATATTTATTTAATTCTTCTACAATTTTTTTTGGGATTAAATTTTCTTTCATTTCTTCCTCCTCATAACAGTGTCTAACGACATATTATATACTATTTATGTGGCTATTACAAGAAATGTGTTTATAATATAGGAAGAAAAATAAAGTGTTTTTGATCTTTTAGAATTTTTTTTAGTATAATAAAAAAAATTTGATTTTTTAATGAGAAGAAAGTTTATTTAGAGGTGAAAATGGATGATTTTAAATGAAAAATATGATAAGATGTAAAAAACTATAAGTCATAAATATTTCTATGAATAATTTCATGAAATTATAAAAAGAGAGAGAGGGGAGGGAATTTTATGGACAAGAAGAAGATAATGGATGGAGTGAAGTTGATCTTAGAAGGTATGGGAGAAGATGTAAATAGAGAGGGGTTACTTGGAACTCCAGAGAGAGTAGCAAGGATGTTTGGTGAGATTTGTGGAGGGTTAGGGAAAGATCCGGCAAATGAAATCTCTGTATTTTTTCATGTAGAACATAATGATATGGTTATAGTAAAGGACATTCAATTTTATTCGTTGTGTGAACATCATTTATTACCATTTTATGGGAAAGTACACATAGCTTATATTCCAGAAAATGGAAGAGTAACAGGACTAAGTAAATTAGCTAGAGTAGTAGATATAGCATCTAAAAAACCACAACTTCAAGAACGTCTTAATAGTGAAATTGTAGAAGCGTTAATGGGGAAACTCAGTGCAAAGGGAGTTTTGGTCGTAATAGAAGCAGAGCATATGTGTATGACAATGAGAGGAATACAAAAACCAGGATCAAAGACAATTACATCAGGAGTAAGAGGTATTTTTAGAACAAATCTTGCAACTAGGGAAGAAGCTCTGTCATTGATAAAACATATGTAATAAAAAATTAATTGTAAGATGAGACCTGATAACGAGGTCTCTTTTTTTTTAGAAGAAAAAAATAAAGGGTATAAAAATAAAACACGATACAAATTAGGAAAAAACTTAGAATTACAATATAATTAAACTAATAATAGAAGGTAGGAGGAACATTGGAAATGAAAAAACAAATTAGATTATGGGAGCCTTCTGTAGATGTAACTACAAAAGGAACGATATTTATAATTCACGGTATGGGGGAACACTCTAAAAAATATGAAGGTATAGGTGATTATTTAAAAAAAAATGGATATAGAGTGGCTATAATAGATCACATAGGACATGGAAACAATATAAAAACCTTGGATGAGTTAGGATTTATAAAAGATGAGTTTAAAGCTTCTTTAGAGGAAATTATGATCTCTATTGAAAAACTTAGAGATGATAAACCATTATTTATATTGGGGCATAGTATGGGATCTTTTATGGCTCAAATTTTATTGGATAATGGGATGAAGAATGACGGAATCATCTTATCAGGATCTGCAAGAATATCTAGAATTTCTATTGAATTTGGATGTTTTATATCGCGATTTCTTTTGTTGTTTAGAAATAAAAGAGACACAATATTAAATAAATTATTATTTGGGAGAAATAATCTAAAGTTTTTAGGAAATAAAAAGTTTAGATGGCTATCTAGGGACAAAAAGAGCGTAGAGGAATATGAGAACGACTCTTTATGTGGATTTATCCCTTATACCAGTTATTTTCAAGGTTTATTTTTTCTTTTAAAAAAATCTTCAAAGATTGGAAATAAAAGAAAGTGTATAAAAACTCCTATGTATATTTTTTCTGGTTCAAATGATCCTATTGGAGCTTATGGGACAGGAACTAAAAAATTATATGAATTTTATAAAAAACTGGGATATAGGGATATAACATTAAAAATATATACAGAAGGTCGCCACGAGATGTTAAATGAGATAAATAGATATGAAGTTTATAAGGATCTTTTAGTGTGGCTAGACAGGTGGTCAAGGAGATGAGATGGATTATAAGTTTGTTATTTTTTACTTTTTATGGATGTAGTAATCTTCCGTCAAATATATCTATGGAAAGTCCAATCTATAAGACAGATAATATAGAATTTTATTATGATTTGACTCACAAAAAAGAAAATACAGTCTATACAGAGCATAGAATTTTTAACCAGATGGAAAAAATTATAGAAAATGCTGAGGAATTTATAGTTATGGATGTATTTTTATTTAATAATTTATACAATGCCAGTGAATTTAATTTTCCTAAAGTATCTTCTGGGATAAAAAAAGCTCTAATTAAAAAGAAAAAAGAAAATAAAGATATAAAAATATATTTTATAACTGACGAAATAAATACTTTTTACGGTGTTTATAACACAATTGAATTGGAGGAATTAGAAAAAACTGGGATAGTAGTTATCTTAACCGACCTCACAGAGACTAATGGAGCAAATAAAGTTTATTCAACATTTTGGAAATATTTTTTTAGTTGGTTTGGAACAGGAGGAGGAGGATGGCTTACAAATCCATTTAGTCCAGAAGCTCCTAAGGTAACTATAAGAGCCTATTTGAAATTAATTAATCTAAAGGGTAACCATAGAAAAGTATTGGTGACGGAAAAAGAAGTTTTGGTAACTTCAGCCAACCCTCATAGTGCCAGTGGATACCATTCTAATATAGGTTTTAAATTTGATGGTGGAATAATAAATTCAGTAGTAGAATCTGAAAAAGCTGTAGGAGAGTTATCAGGAATTAAAATGGATCTGCCTACAGTTAAATTTCATAATAAAGGTAAGTACAAGATACAATTACTTACTGAAGGGAAAATAGGAAATATTTTAGATAGAGATATAGATAATGCCAAAAGTGGAGATGAGATTTATATAGGAATGTTTTATTTAGGAGATAAAGTTATTGTTAAAAAATTAATTGGTGCAGCAAAAAGAGGTGTCAAAGTAAGACTGATATTAGATGAAAATAAAGAAGCATTTGGGATGAAAAAAACAGGAATACCAAATAAAGTTACGGGTAAAAAACTAATAGATAAAAGTAAGGGGAAGATAGAGGTGAAATGGTATAGATCCTCAGGGGAACAATATCACACTAAGTTAGTGGTTGTAAAAACTTCTGATAAGATGATCGTAAATGGTGGGTCAGCTAATTTAACTAAGAGAAATATTAGAGACTATACTTTAGATACTAATATAAGAGTCGTAGCGCCTTTAAATTCTAGGTTAGCTATAGATGTAGATGAATATTTTGAGATGTTATGGAACGACGATAGAGACACTTATATAATGGGAAAAGAGAAGTTAGAGAATGGGTATATAAGTAATAAAATTTTATACGATATTCAAAATATAAGCGGGTTTTCAACCTATTAATTTTTAAATAAACTTGAAATAGGCAATTATACAAGTTATTGATGTATTTACTGGATATTTGAATGTTCTAAACTTGTATTTTGCTACTTCATATGATAAAATTATAATAAAAGTTCGATTTTGGATAGATGGGATGGTCAAATTGGAGAAGAAGAGAAAATTTCTTATTTTATTAAAAATTATTTTGATATTATTTTTGGTATATGTTTACATTACAAATGGAAAAAAAATATATTTAAGTGAAACTTATGAGTCTTTGGGAGAGGTATTGGGAGGCTTTAGGAGTGTATTGATTCCATACTTGATATTGAATATTTTTTCGGATTTCATATCAGACTTAAATAAAAGATCAGTCTTTCTAATGAGACTTAATTTTTTCTTTGTTTTTTTGATATGTATTAGTAATTTGCAGTTGTTATTTCACATTGCTGATTTAGATACAGAGGGTTTGGATAAAACAATATTTATCTATCTCTACGGAAATAAAAATTTAGGAATGTTAATAACAATGATCCTATATAAATTTTATTTCTTAGTACCTATTAATATTAATATTGCAGTTACAGGGACAATTCTGTTCTTCTCCTCATTTATCCTCTTTGGGAAAATAATAGGAAATATGATCAGGGGAATACTAAATTATTATCAGAAGGGAAGTCGTGAAAAACGAAAAAAGGTCAGAAAGTTAATAAAAGAAAAAAAAGTAATAAAAAAGCAAATTTTAGAAAAAGAAAAACAGGAAAGAATAGAATCTGAAAGGCAAAGTATAGTTGAAAAAACAGTAAAAAAACAAAGGGAAGAAAGAATTCTACAGTTAAAAAAAAATATGGAAAAAAATAAAAAAATATTAGTAGAAAAACAACTAAAAATCAATGGAATAAACTTAAAAGAAAAAAAAGAAAAAATAGATAAAAAAAATAAAGTATATGAAATAGAAAAGGTGACTAAGGGACAGTTACGCTTTAAATTTAAAAAAGAAGAGGTGTAAAGATGATATTGGCTTCTAAATCTCCAAGAAGATTTGAAATTTTAAATAATTTTGGAATAAAAAAAATAAAAGTAGTTGTTGCCGACATAGAAGAAATAAGTGATAAAAAAGTTTTGGTTGAACAAGTGGTAGATATAGCAGTCAAAAAAGGGGTAGGGATAGCAAATGATTATCCAGATGAATTTGTATTATCAGCAGATACTGTGGTGATCTTGGATGATGAAATTTTGGGAAAACCAAAAAATTATAAAGATGCGTTTAGAACTCTTAATAGTTTATCTGAAAGAACTCACGAAGTTGTAACCGCTTATTCACTGATAAATAAAAATAAAAAGATATTTATTTCGGGATATGATAAAACTATTGTAAAATTTAAAAAGATAACAAAAAAAGAAATAAATTGGTATATAGAAACAGGAGAACCTATGGATAAAGCAGGATCTTACGGGATACAGGGGGTAGGAGCAGGAGTATTGATAGATAGGATAGAAGGGGAATTTTATAATGTCATGGGATTTCCAATATCAAAATTTGTAGATGATCTAAAGAAACACGGAATAAAAATACAAAACATAATAGAATTGTAGGAGGATCAAATGTTAAAAATATTAAAGTTAACTAAAAATATGTTTGGGCTTTTTTCGGAAGACCTAGGAATAGATTTAGGGACAGCAAATACATTGGTATGTGTAAAAAATAAAGGTGTAGTATTAAACGAGCCATCAGTGGTATCAATAAACACAAGAACAAAAGATATAATCGCTGTAGGGGAAAAAGCAAAAAAAATGATCGGAAGAACTCCTGATAGTTGTGAAGCTATAAGACCATTAAAAAATGGTGTAATAGCAGATTATGAAATAACAGAAAAAATGCTCCGTGAATTTTATAAAAGAGTTCATAAAAGAACTTTTTTAAGTAGTCCAAGGGTAGTAATATGTGTTCCTGCTGGAGTTTCTCAAGTAGAGAGAAGAGCAGTAATAGATGTAACATTAGAAGCTGGAGCTAGGGAAGCTTATTTAATAGAGGAACCTATGGCAGCCGCTATTGGAGTAGGAATAAATATTTTTGATCCTGAAGGGAATTTGATAGTTGATATAGGTGGAGGAACTACAGAGATAGCGGTTATTTCATTAGGTGGAATAGTAAGGACATCTTCGCTAAAAGTTGCAGGAGATAAATTTGATGTGGCCATAGGAGAATATGTAAGACAGAGGCATGACCTGCTTATAGGGGAAAAAACAGCAGAGGATATTAAGATAAATATAGCTACTGCCTTGGCAGGGGATGAAGAAGTAACTTATGAGATAAGTGGAAGAAATATATTAAATGGATTACCTAAAAACGTTATTATATCTTCATTGGAAGTACAAGAGGCAATAATGCCGCTAATAAAGAAGATAGTTGAAGAGATAAAATTAGTCTTAGAAAAAACACCGCCTGAGCTGTCGGCAGATATTAAGAGAAAGGGAGTAATATTAACTGGAGGAGGAGCTGGGATTAGAGGCTTAGATCAAAAGATAGCAGAGAGTATTCAATTAGAGGTTAGGCCCTCTGAAAATCCATTAAATTGTGTAGTAAATGGGATAGAGGTGTTACTACAAAATTTTGAGGAATATAAGAGTGTTTTAATATCTCCAGAGAAAGATTATTAAATAAAAGAGGAGGGAGCAGATGAAAAAAAATATACTACTTTTTTTTATTCTAAAAACCCTCCTTTTTTCGAGCAGTGAATTCATAACTTCCAATGGAGAACTGAGTTTTAAATACAGTGAAAAATATAATAAAATAACGAGATTTAATGGAAATATGGAAACTTATAAACCGGATATAGATAGCATCGAAGTTGGCGTGTATTATAAAGGGGAACATTATCTTTTATCAGATTATATAATTTCTAAAAGATTCATTCCTCAAACAAATATTTTTGAGACCGTTGCCAAACTTCCATATGGGGAAATTAAAACTACTTATATTCCCTCTATGGTAGATAAAAGTTCGTTTTATATTGTAAATAACTATGATATAAAACAAGGCGAAACTTTGGAGTTTTTATATCTTTTTAATATGTCAGATAGAAATGGAATAATTGAATATAAAAAAACAAAGGATTATTATAAATATAACGACAATATTTACATAAAAAATTTAAAAAATTCAATGGTGGGATACATCGTTCCAACCAGTGACTTAGAGGTAGTTAAATTAAAAAAAATAGAGAATTCAACTATAAAATACAGGGATCAAAAAATGATAATGTCTAGTAAAGTAAGGATATCAGATCATGAAAAATCAGATATAGTTCAGATTAGGTATAAAAAGGCTCCTAATTTTTTATCTTTTGAAAGTTCTAAAAGGTTACTATCTTTAGAGGGAAATTATTGGAAAGGATGGTTAAAGCCAATTCCTAAAGGATTTGATAAGACAACTCAAAAGATTATGGAAAGATTTTTAATCTACTTGAAAACATCTAATAATGGATTTTATTACTATACGAATATCGGTTTGAGAGAAACTTCTAAAACTAAAGATATCCTTTATACAGCTATAACATTTGTAAAATATGGATATTATGAGGATGCTAAACAAATTTTGACTAGATTAATGGAAAAAGAAGAGGAGTTTGCCTATCTCAATAAAACAAAATTAACAGTTGAAGAAGTCCAAGAGGCTTATGTATATTTGAATTATTTAAAAGAATCAGGAAATACTAAATTTTATACTGAAAATATAGAAAAAATCAAAAAAAAAATTAATACTATTGTTATAGGAATAAAACAAGATCTCGACAAAAAAAATATATTAGAAAAAGGCTATGAATTTAAGATCTATTATTATAGTTATAATCTTTTAAAATTATATAAAGAAATAGATGGGGACAAAAAATATATTTACATGGAAAAAACATTAAATAATTATCTACTTAAAAACTTTATTTTAGATGATGGGATAAAAAAATATGTTTTAGATAAAAAAAGGACTTATTCTAAATGGGAATATTTAAGATTTTATGATGATGTAGGAACCAAAAGGTTGATAGATAAACTTTATAGTGACAGCATTTTTAAAAGGTACCCTTATTTTAGTAGTAGGAAAGAAATAGATGTTGAAACAAATTTAAGCCTGTTAGGAGGAGTTTACGTGAATAATTTGTCGAGATTTGGAGATATTAATCTATTACAACTCAATGAAGATATAGAGGAAAATTCTATGAAGATACCTAATAAAATTTATTTGAAAGGTGAAAAAAAATATGAAATTAATGGTATTGATATATACTTAATATCTAAATACTTGAATACCATATATGATAGGAGTGAAGAATAAATATGGAAAATATAGGTAAAGAAATAGAAGCAATGTTATATTTGGCTTCAGAATTAGAAATAAAAGAATTGGCTAAATTTTATAATATAAAAATGGAAAAAATGGTAGAATGCCTAGATAAACTAGAGAGAGAAAAAAAAGTTTCAGGAATAAATTTAAAAATGGAAAAAGGAATGGTATATTTTGAAACCAATCCTAAATATGGAGAGAGAGTTCATAACTTTTTTAATCAAGAAAGTAAGCCTAAAAAACTTTCTAGGGCAGCCATGGAAACTTTATCTATTATAGCTTATAAACAGCCAGTAACAAAAAGTCATATTGAGTCTATAAGAGGGGTAAGTGTAGAAAGAGTTATTTATAATTTAGAAGAAAAGGGATTAGTGTATCCTAGTGGAAGACTAGAAACAATAGGAAGGCCTAATTTATATAGTACAACGGATAATTTTTTGAATTATTTAGATATAGAAAGCTTAATAATGTTGCCAAATTATGCAGAAATAAGAAAAAAACTAGAGGAATCTGAAATAGATTAAAAAATTTAGTGTAGTTAACTATTTTATTTTTTAGTACTAAAAAATGAAGAATTTTAATTCGTGTAAAAGGGGAAATAACAAAAATAAATAAACCGAGAATTATACTGATTGACATGAAAAATAATTAAATTTTATGAATATTTGCATCATTTATGGTAAAAAAACGGAGGAAAAAATGGAAAAAGTAAGATTAAATAAATACCTTGCATCTATAGGGATAGGGTCAAGGCGTGAAATAGATAAGATGGTAGAAGAAAAAAAAATAATGGTAAATGGCGAATATCCAAGTCCAGGGGTAAAAGTAAATATTAAAGATAAAATATCGATAGATGGAAGATTAATAGGGAAGACAAAAGAAAAAAAAGTATATTACATATTAAATAAACCTAAAAAAGTAATAAGTGCTGTAAAAGACGATAGAGGGAGAAGAACTGTATTAGACTTTATAAAAACAAAGGAAAGGATCTATCCGGTAGGAAGATTAGATTATGATACCGAAGGAATGATCATATTAACAAATGATGGAGATCTTTATAATAAAATAATTCATCCTAAAGGTGAAGTATATAAAAAATATTTAATACAGGCAGTAGGGCATATTAAAAAAATAAATTTAGGACAGCTAAAAGCTGGATTAAAATTAGAAGATGGAATGACATTACCAGCTAAGGTAAGGTTTTTAAAAGAGGAAGGAAGTACTTCTTGGTTAACAGTTTCTATCAGAGAAGGAAGAAATCGTCAAATTAGAAGGATGTTAGAAACTGTAGGACATAGAGTTATAAGCTTAACTAGAGTGAAAATAGGGACTATTGCTATAGGAAACTTAGAGGTTGGGAAGTATAGAACCCTTACAAAAGAGGAAATAAAGTATTTAAAAAATATTTAGAAGGAGAGTTGAAAAGTTGGAGATAATTAAAATATTTGTGAAGTTTGGATTGGTAGGAGCTAGTGGAGTAATAGTAAATATGCTTATTTATACTAGCCTTATAACTCTGGATGTGAACTATCTTATGGCTGCTACAATAGCTTTTTTATTTGCAGTGAGCAGTAATTTTTACTTAAATTTTATTTGGACGTTTAAAGGTAAGGGAGAAGGGAAAAGTATAAAGAAAAAATATTTACATTTTTTTATAATAAGTTTATTAAATTTTATAGTTAACTTGTTGATCTTAAAGATTACGGTAGAATTTTTATCGGTAAATGAATTGACCTATGATATAATAAAAAAATATGCAGGATCTAATCCTGATAAAGTAATTAAAATAATAGCTCAAATGATTGGAATAGGAGTAGCTACATTTTTTAATTTTTTTGGGAATTACTTTATAACATTTCGAAAATAAAAGGAGAAATTGATGAAAAAAACATTGATAATTATACCTACGTATAATGAGAGTGAAAATGTTGAAAAATTACTGGAAATGATATATCAGGTGAAAAAAGATCTGAATATATTAATAGTGGATGATAACTCTCCAGATAAAACCTACGAGATAATAGAGAGGTTGATGGAGCAAAAATATAAAGGCAGATTATTTATCCATAAAAGAAGTGGTAAATTAGGACTAGGAACAGCTTATATTGCTGGATTTAAATGGGCCTTAGAAAGGGATTATAATTATATATTTGAGATGGATGCTGATTTTTCTCATAACCCAAAATATATTCCTGAATTTTTAAAAGAGATAAAAACTCACGATTTAGTAATTGGAAGCAGGTATGTACCAGGTGGAGGAGTTGTAAACTGGGGGATCATAAGAAAATTTATCAGTCGTGGAGGGAGTTTATATTCTAGAATAGTACTAGGAGCTCCGATAAAAGATTTTACTGGTGGATTTAAATGTTTCAAAAGGGAAACACTAGAAACTTTAAATTTAGATAAGATAGTATCTAATGGTTATTCTTTTCAAGTGGAATTAAACTATAAAGTGTGGTTAAAGGGAATGAAAATTAAAGAAACTCCTATTATATTTGAAGATAGAACCTTAGGGAAATCTAAAATGAGTAAAAAAATATTTTTAGAAGCTATATTAAAAGTATTATGGATGAGAAAAAATAAAAAGTTTTTAAAAGAAAATTAAAAATAGAGACATCATCTACGAAGTAGAAAAGGTCTAAATAAAATGTGGAGGAGAAATATGGCATTAACGAGAGAAGATGTATTAAAAGTAGCGAAATTATCTATGTTGGAATTTAAGGAATCAGAAGTTATGACTTTACAGAACGAATTAAATGATATCTTAGAGTTCGTATCTAAATTAGATGAAGCAAATGTAGAAGGTGTAGTGCCTATGACTCAGGTAAATGAAATGTATAACTCATTTAGAGAAGATGTCGTGAGAGAGTCTTTAACTAAAGAAGAAGCAATAAAAAATGCTCCTGAAGAGGTAGAAGGATCGTTTGCAGTGCCTAGAACTGTTAGTGGAAATTAAGGAGAAATTTGATGATAAAAGATATATTAGATAATTTTAATAAGAAAAAATTCATAATATTTCTATTGGGAATTACTGTTTTAAGGTTAGCTATAGGTAGTTATTTGAACTTATCTGATGATGAGGCGTATTATTTATTGTGGTCTAGAAATTTAGGGATGAGTTATTATGATCATCCGCCACTTATCGCATATTTAATATGGCTGTGTACATCAATATTTGGTGAAAATAATTTTTCTATGAGACTTGTATCAGTGGGGATGATATTTGCAACTAGTATATATATCTATAAGATCTCCTATTATCTATACAAGAGTGAGAAGATAGCTGGTATTTCAGGATTGATATTTAATATATTACCACTGTATTCATTTCTATCTATAATGACATTACCAGATTCACCATTAATCTTACTATATACCATGGTCCTTTATTATTTTTTAAAGGTCATCTATGAAAAAGATTGCAAATCTTGGTATATTATAGCTATATTGACAGGATTGGGACTACTCAGTAAATACAATATGTTTATGGTATATCCAAGTATATTTTTCTATCTATTACTAAGTCGGGAAAATAGATTTTGGCTTCTAAAAAAAGAGCCGTATATAGCATTTATTATATCTATACTTATTTTTACACCTGTTATATATTGGAATTATTCTCATAATTGGGGATCATTTGAGTTTCATTTAGAAGGAAGACAAAATAAAACATTTAGATTTAGACCTACAAAATTTTTTCAATTTGTAGGAGGGCAAATAGGTGTAGTATCTCCAATTTTATTCTTTGGGATATTTATGAGTTCTATAAAAAACTTTAAAAAACCAGATGTAAATATATTATTTTGGTTTGCATTACCGCTCATTGCAGTATTTACCTTTAGTTCTTTGTCTAATAGCTCAAAAGTTCATTGGTTAGCTTGTGCATATATACCTATGATAATAGTTTTTGTGAAGTATGTTGAGTTTAATAAGTTATGGCGGATAGGAATCGTACTCAGTGCAAGTTTATCTCTAATTTTATATTTGGTAGCTACAACTCTCGTAGTTCCTTTAAAGCCAAAAGAAAATGCTTTGGCTGATATGCAGGGATGGGATATAGCTGCCAAAAGAGTACAACAAATATATGATGAATCGACAAAAGACGGTGAAGAATGGTTCTTATTTGGAGATAGATATCAGATATCTTCCCAATTAGCTGCTTATTTACCGAAAAAAGAATATGTATATAATCTTAGTGGTGGAATAAGTCAATTTGATTATTGGAAGGATAGAGATGGAATAATAGGAAAAAATGGTATCTTTGTAGCTCATTCATTTTACAATAGAAAACCAGAAGATAAATTTTTGTTTGATAGGGTAGAACTAGTAGATACAGTTGTATTTAAAAGATGGGGAAGGGTTCAAAGGGAATACTTTATATATAAAGTGTATAATTTTAAAGGGAGAAAATAGTGAACAAAGAGACGTTGATGATAATAATAGTTATTTTGATAGCTATAGATGTATTGAGAGAGGGTTATTTAAAGGGTTTTGTAGGAGCTTTTTTAAAAAATATTATAAGATATAAAAAAATAGCTCTAATAGGTTTAGTTGTAACTATATTTACTATAGTTTATTTAGATCTTCCTGTAGCCAAACAATTTTCTAATAAATATTATGATAAAATTTTGCAAGGAGTAGAAAATGGTGCTAGAACAGCTACCCCTGAAGAGATAGTGGTATTGCAGAAAAAAGCTGAAGTAGAAAAAATCAATAAAGAAAAATATTCAAAATATGAAAGATTTTTAGCTAACCAAGGAGATGGAGATACAACTGCTGCTAATGTAGTGATACTACTCCTACTAGGAACTTTATTTAAAAATAAAAAATTAAGAAAAGTTTCTAAAGAAGCTCTAATGACGATAATTGCAGCAGGGTTACTAGTAAATATATTAAAATATATAATATCTAGATTGAGGCCGGATGTGAATATGTTGCCTTATCAGTTTTTTAACTGGGCATCTTGGATAGGTGGAAATGAAAGCATAAATCCATTTAAAAGTGCAAGTGCTAGTCTGCCTTCAGGGCATTCAATAGTATCTGTGGCAGTAGCTTTTTCATTTTATTATGGATACAAAAATAAATTCATTAGAGGACTTGCTATAGTTTATGCTCTAGCGTTAAGTTGCTCAAGAGTATATGGGACAAGACATTGGTTAAGCGATATCATCTCAGCAGGATTTCTAGGGGTGTTAGTAGCTAAGACAATATATGAAATAAATAAAGAAAAAAAATAGTTCCTTTTTCCCTTTTGACATTTAAAAATTTAATTTTTTTAAATATTCATCGTTAAGGGAAAGCGCCATTAGGCAAAAGAGGTTAAAATATCGAGGAGGAGAAGATGTTATACAAACATACGGCAACAGAGCTAAGTGCTATGTTAAAGGCAAAAAAAATAACAGCAGTAGAATTAATAAACAATATATTTGATAGAATTGAAAAAACAGAATCAAGACTTGGGAGTTTTACTCTATTAAAAAAAGAAAGTGCTTTAGAAAAGGCAAAACAAGTGGATGAAAAAATAGCTAGAGGTGAAGAATTATTACCCCTAGAAGGGATTCCTATTGCTATAAAAGATAATATGGTATCTAAGGGAGATTTAACAACATCAGCGTCTAAAATTCTTTCAAACTATGAAGGAATCTATGATGCCACTGTAGTAAAGAGACTAAAAGATACAGGTGCAATAATAATAGGGAAAACTAATATGGATGAATTTGCAATGGGCTCTACTACAAAATCATCTTATATAAAAGAAAGTAAAAACCCATGGGACTTAGATAGAACTCCAGGTGGATCTTCAGGTGGATCAGCTTCATCAGTAGGATCAGGACAAGTAACGTTATCACTGGGATCAGATACAGGGGGAAGTATAAGACAGCCAGCTGCATTTTGTGGAATAGTAGGACTGAAACCTACTTATGGAAGAGTTTCTAGATATGGACTCATGGCATTTGCTTCATCACTAGATCAGATAGGACCAATGGGTAGAAGTGTAGAAGATGTAGCTACTTTATTTAACGTAATCGGTGGATATGATGAAATGGATGCGACATCTATAAAAACAGAAATGCCGGATTTTACAGCTAATTTGGATGGGAATATTAAAGGTATGAAAATAGGAGTTGCTAAAGAATATTTCATCGAGGGTTTAAATCCTGAGATAAAGAAGGTGACTGAAGAAGCTATTGAAAACTTTAAAAAATTAGGAGCAGAGATTGTTCCAATAAGTTTACCTAATACAGAGTTTGCTCCAGCAACTTATTATATAATTGCCCCAGCAGAAGCTAGTTCAAATTTAGCTCGTTTTGATGGAGTGAGATATGGATATAGAGCCAGTAATTACGATGGTATAGAGGATATGTATATCAAAACTAGAAGTGAAGGATTTGGTCCTGAGGTAAAAAGAAGGATTATGATAGGAACTTATGTACTTAGTGCTGGATACTATGATGCTTATTATAAGAAAGCTCAAAAAGTAAGAAGACTTATTAAAAATGATTTTGAAAAGGCGTTTAATGAAGTAGATGTTATCTTAACACCTGCTACCCCTGGAACTTCTTTTAAATTAACAGATAAGAAACTTCCTGTAGAATTATATTTAGAAGATATATTTACAATTCCAGCAAACCTTTCTGGAATTCCAGGACTTGTTATTCCAGCAGGAAAGGTAGGGAACCTTCCAGTAGGAATACAACTTTTAGGAAAAGCTTTTGATGAAGCAACTATATTAAAAGCTGGAGATGCTTATGAAAAGGCATATACAAAGATGGAAATACCAGAATCTGAATTTAAAAAATAGTAAAGGCTATTAAGAATAATTGAAATAATTAAAGATTTAGTCACCAATTATCAAAAAAATAAAAATAAAATGTAAAGCATACAAAGATCATTTCTAGGTTTAAAATCAAAAAAAACTTTGGGAGTCTCTTTCTCTCTTTTCTTAGTGTTGAAGGGCTAAATCTGTATTCAAGTGTCAGATTTTAGTCTGTGTCAAATGGTTTTATAAAAATGGATCTTAATAATTATGAATATTGATAGAGAAGAGAGGATAAGAAAAGTAATAAAAATAATAAAGAAGGAGAATATATATGGTTAGAGAATGGGAATCAGTAATTGGGCTAGAGATACATTGCCAATTAGATACAAAAACAAAAGTATGGTGTGGATGTAGTAGTGACTATGATAACTCAGTAGAAAATACACACACATGTCCAATATGTTTAGGACATCCTGGAGCATTACCAAAACTTAATAAAAAAGTGTTAGATTACGCAATCAAAGCAGGATTTGCATTAAATTGCGATATAAATAAAGAGAGTAAATTTGATAGGAAAAATTATTTCTATCCAGATACTCCTAAAAACTATCAAATAACTCAATTTGATCATCCATACGCTGAAGGTGGGCATATAGATATTAAGTTATCTAATGGAGATGATAAGAGAATAGGAGTTACTAGAATACATATAGAGGAAGATGCAGGAAAATCTATCCATGCAGGAGAAGAATCTTTTATAAACTTCAATAGAGCATCTATGCCCCTTATCGAGATCGTATCTGAACCAGATATGAGAACTTCAGGAGAAGCTTACCAATATCTTAATTTAGTAAGAGATGCACTAAAATACACAAAAATTTCAGATGTATCTATGGAATTAGGATCTCTTAGATGTGATGCTAACATATCTGTAATGCATAAAGGAGCCAAAGAATTTGGGACAAGGGTAGAGGTGAAAAACTTAAACTCATTTAAAGGTGTATCTCGTGCTATTGACTATGAGATCAGTAGACAGATAGAAGAAATAGAAAATGGTGGGGTAATCAACCAAGAGACTAGACTTTGGGATGAAGAATCACAAGTAACTAGAGTGATGAGAAGTAAGGAAGAAGCTATGGATTATAGATTTTTTCCTGAGCCAGACTTAGTAAGAATAGTAATTACAGATGAGCAATTAAACAGATTACAAAGTGAGATGCCAGAATCTAAGGTAGTTAAGATAGCAAGATTTATAACGGATTATAAGATTAGTGAAAATGATGCTGAGACATTATCTAGTAGTATTGAATTGGCTAATTACTTTGAAAAGGTAGTTTTATCTTCTAATAATCCTAAACTTAGTTGTAACTGGATTTTAACAGAAGTACTTAGAATTTTAAAGGATAACAATAAAACTATTGAAGAATTCTCTATCAATTCAAAGGAATTGGGAGAAATCATAAAACTAATAGAGAAGGGTGCTATATCAAGTAAGATAGCTAAAAAATTATTTGAAATTAAATTAAATGATGAAAGATCTCCTATGAAAATAGTGGAAGAGGAAAAAATGGCACAGGTAGCTGATACTTGCGAGATAGAAACTATGGTAGTAGAAGTAGTGACAAATAATCCTAAATTAGTAGAGGACTATAAAGTCGCTGACGAAGGAAGAAAACCAAGAGTTATAAAGGGACTTATGGGACAAGTAATGAAAGCGTCTAAAGGGAAAGCAAATCCTAAGATGGTTATGGACATATTAACAGAAAAATTATCATAAAAAAAGAGCGGTATTTCGCTCTTTTTCTGATATCAACAAAAGGGGTGAATAGGTGGAAAATAAAAGGAAGATAAGAAGAAGAATAATAAATTTACTTATAATTTTTCTGATAATATTATTCTTTTTGCTCAATAAAATTAATGTTGCAGTCACTTTGTTAATAATTTTTTCATTTGGAAATACAGTTAGATTAGTGCTAGAAAAATCCAAAGGTATGGAATTATTTAATCAGAGAACATATTTATTTTCTTTTATTATGGTGCTTTTCTTTGGTCTATTAGGTTTAAGACTGGTTCAAGTGCAGTTGATAAAACATGAGAAATTCACAAAATTGGCAAAGGATCAAAGTTATGGTAAATACTACCTCAATGGTAAAAGGGGAAAGATATTAGACTCTACAGGAAGGGAATTAGCTTATGATGTAGATGTCTATAAAGTTATAATAGATCCAAAAAGATTTTATAAATTAAAAGAAAAAGATGAAATAGTAAAGGCATTAAAAAAAATACAGCCTTTTACAGTTAAAAATTTTAAAATAAAGCTAAAAGAAAATTTTTATAGGAATAAAAGGTATATAAAAATAATGAATAAGATTGATGAGGTTAAAAAAAGTAAGATTGATAAGATCTTATCAAAATATAAGATTAAAGCCAACGAAGTATATTTCGAACATTCAACTCAAAGAAAATATTTTTCCTATCATGAGTTAGCACCGATAGTTGGATTTATGGGGGCTTATTCTGGAGAAGAGAGAAGAAAATTAGGCGCTTATGGGATTGAAAGATACTATGATAAGTATCTAAAGAGGAATAAAATAGAAAAGAATGGATATTATACTAATTTTAGGAATTTACTCCTCCCTTCAGATAAAAAAAATAATGATTTTATAGAAAAAGATGGAAATAATGTACAGCTAACTATAGATTATTATATCCAATATATATTAGATGATGAAATGCAAAAACAATTTAAAAAAGTAACTCCTAAATCAGCCGTGGGAATAATAATGGAACCTAATACTGGAAAAATATTGGCAATGTCTAGTTATCCAAGAGAAAAAAATATAGCTTATTTAAATAATAGAGCTATAAGATCCCAATATGAAATGGGATCGATATTTAAACCTGTAATCATGGCAGCAGCATATGAAGAAGGAGTAATAAATGACAATACTAGACTTGATAATCCAGATGGATATATCATGAGATATGGTCATAAAATAAGAGATAGTGACTCCCATGGGGTAGGCCAAATAAGCCCACAAACAGTTATGAGAGTTTCTAGTAATGTGGGGATGTCGTTGATTTCGGAAAAGTTGAATCCACCGACATTTGAAAAATATTTAAAGAATTTTAACTTGTATGAGAGAACAGGGATAGATACATTTGGAGAACTGGCTCCAAGACAATTACCTTATAAAAGATGGGATGGAATGAAGAAATATACCATGTCTTATGGGCAAGGGATAGCCATAACACCACTCCAAATGATTGGAGCTTTGGCTACTACTGTAAATGGTGGAATATATTATGAGCCTTATTTAGTAGAGAGCATAAAAACTTCTGGAGGAGTAACGATAAGAAAGAATGTACCTAACCCTAAAAGAAGGGTTATTTCTGAAAAAACTTCCAAAAAGATACGAGAGATGCTCAAAGAAACTGTGGAAAAAGGTACTGGTAGAAATGGTGGGATCTTAGGTTATTCCATTGGAGGAAAGACTGGTACAGCACAACTAAGTGGTCATGGAGGGTATCTTAAACACGAATATATGTCTTCATTTATGGGGATTTTTCCATCAGAAAACCCAAAATATATAATGTTAATTATGTTTGAAAAGCCTCATGCAGAAAGCTATTGGAAAAAATTTGGTGCTTGGGTAGCTGCTCCAGTATTTAAAGATACCTTGGAGAGAATACTAAAATATAAAGGGATAACACCGGAAAACGTAGATATTTTAGAAGGAAAAAATTATAAAAATGTTTTATCAGAAAATTTAGATATAGATTTTCTGCCTGATTTTAAAGGGAATGGTGTAAGGTCAGCACTAATGATAGCAAATAAATATAAGATAGAGATAGTAATTGATGGTAAAGGCCAAGTAGTAGAACAATACCCAAAACCGGGAACAAAAATTGAAAGTATAAAAAAAATAAAGATAAAATTAAGGTAGTGATATTATGAACTATGTACTGTATGTAGAGGGAGTAGAAAATGGTTTTTACACCTATTTAGATATAGAAAAAAAGTATAAAATTGGAGATCATGTATGGATTAATTTTAGGAGGTCTAAAAAAGTTGGTGTAATCTTGTACGAAGATAAATCTCTTGACCACAAATTTAAAATAAGTGAAATTTCAGGAAAAGTAATGGAACAAGTATCTTATTCAAAGGAATTAATACTACTTTTTTTGTGGATAAAAAATTATTACCTCTGTAACTTTGGAGATATTATTGGGGTATCAAGACCTAAAAATATAAAAATTTCTTACAGTAAGAAGATCATTTTTAATAAATCTTTTATACCTATGGATGAAAATGAAAGAGGGTTTATAGAATATATTACTAAAAAACAAACAGCTGCTAAAACTACAATGGTACAAAAATTTGGTAAAAAACTACTAGATAAGTTCATAAAATCCCAAGTTGTATTAGAAAAAAATACAATTAAAGAAAATAAGTATTTAAAAAATAAGGAAAATAGTATAAAATATAAATACAATAGAAAAAAATCACACTTGACTACCGAACAGACAGAGGTAAAAAACAAAATACTAGAAGGTACTAAAAAATATTACCTTTTAAAAGGGATAACTGGTTCAGGAAAAACAGAGGTATATATCGAACTTGTAAAAGATGCACTAGAAAATGAAGGAGGAGCTATATTCTTAGTTCCTGAGATTTCTCTTACGCCTCAAATGATAGATAGGTTTAAAAAAGAATTTGATGAAATCGCAATTTTACACAGTAGGCTAACAGCAAAAGAACGAGCTACTGAATGGGAAAGTATTTATTCTGGTGAAAAAAGAGTTGTGTTAGGTGTACGATCTGCAATATTTGCTCCTGTAAAAGATCTCAAATATATCATAATTGATGAGGAGCATGAGGGGACTTATAAGCAAGATAGTAACCCTAGATATAATGCAAAATATGTGGCTATAAAAAGAGCAGAGATAGAAGGGGCTAAGGTTCTTCTAGGGTCTGCTACTCCATCTATCGAATCTTATTATCATGCTACTCAAGGGATATTTCAATTATTAGAATTAAAGAAAAGATATGGAGAAGCAATTGAGCCAGATATGAAATTAGTAAACATGAAGGATGAAAAAAATGATTTTTTTAGTGAAGATCTAATAGAATATATGGGTGGAAGACTGAGAAAAGATGAACAGATAATGCTTCTCTTAAATAGAAAAGGGTATTCGACCTTTGTTCAATGTCATGAATGTGGGCATATAGAGACTTGTCCTCATTGCTCTATTTCTCTTAGTTATTATAAAAAAGAAGGTCTTTATAAGTGTAATTATTGTGAATATACTAAAAGGTATTCTAATGTTTGTAGTAACTGTGGAGAAAAATCGTTGGAGTTTTCAGGCAAGGGTACCGAAAGAGTGGAATCGGAGTTAAAGGAACTTTTTGATCTACCTATTTTACGTGTAGATTCGGAGACAACCAAGACCAGAGACTCTCATAACAGGATATATTCTGACTTTTTAAACAAAAAATACAATATAATGGTGGGAACGCAGATGATATCTAAAGGATTCCATTTTCCTGAAGTGACCCTTGTAGGAATAATAAATTCGGACAGTATATTGAATTTTCCAGATTTTAGAGCTGGGGAAAAAACTTTTCAATTGGTGAGTCAGGCAGCAGGCCGTGCAGGCCGAGCTAAGAAAAAAGGTGAAGTTATAGTCCAAACATACCAACCTGATAACTATGTAATTCAAAAAATAATAAATAACGACTATGAAGGTTTTTATGAAGAGGAGATAGAAAATAGAAAAATACTCAGTTATCCTCCATTTTCTCGAATAATAAATATTATTATCTCTTCTAAGGAAGAGGATGGACTAGAAGAATATAGTAATGAGTTTTATAAAAAAATAA
The DNA here is from genome assembly GCF_049671765.1 of Psychrilyobacter sp. Lineage (NCBI taxonomy): Bacteria > Fusobacteriati > Fusobacteriota > Fusobacteriia > Fusobacteriales > Fusobacteriaceae > Psychrilyobacter > Psychrilyobacter sp. The sequence continues at coordinate 27,235 of NZ_JBATVM010000317.1, read as the reverse complement.
AAAAAGATACTTTAGAGATGTATGGGCCCATGGCCCCTCCAATCTATAAGATGGGTGGGAACTATAGAAGTCAGATATTTATAAAGGGAAATCGTAGTGAGATAAACCGGTTAAAAGGGAATATAGCAGAAACAGTGCTAGAATTTAAAAGTAGCGATAAAAAAAATAAATATAGAATAACAGTGGATGTAGATCCTATAAATTTAATGTAAGAGGTGAAAGATGATTTACGAAATAAGAACATACGGAGATCCTGTACTTAGGGAAAAAAGTAAAAATGTGGAAAAAATTAATGATGATATCAGAGGAATATTAGACGGGATGATAGAGACTATGAGGGATATAAGTGGGATAGGGCTAGCTGCTCCTCAAGTTGGGATTAACCTTAGAATGTTTGTAGTAGAAGCGGAAGAAGGGGTGGTTAGAAAGGTAATAAACCCTGAATTTCTAGAGTATTCTAAATCTTCTATAGATCACGAAGAGGGTTGCCTTAGTGTTCCTGGAATACATAAAAAAGTAAAAAGACCCGAAACTTTAAAAGTAAGATATTTAAATGAAAATGGTGAAAGTATAGAAGAAGAATTAGAAGAACTTTGGGCTCGTGCATTTCAACATGAAAATGACCATTTAGAAGGTATTTTATTTGTAGATAAAATAGCACCTGTGGCTAAAAGATTAGTAAGTAAAAAATTGTTGAATATGAAAAAAGAAACATTGAAAAAAATGGGGAAATAAGATTCTCTTTATTAGAAAAAAAGAAAAGATAGTAACAAAGGAGAACTAATTTGAAAATATTATTTATGGGAACACCTGAATTTGCATTAAATTCACTTAAAACATTAGATGAAAATCATGATGTTATTGGTATTTTTACTAAAGTAGATAAACCTAATACCAGAGGAAAAAAAATAAAATTTAACCCAATTAAACAATATGGATTAGATAATGATATTACTGTATACCAACCTAATTCAGTGAAGACAGAGGAAACTATAGAATTAGTGAAGAAATTAAATCCTGATCTTATCGTAGTCGTGGCTTATGGTAAAATATTGCCACAGGGATTGATAGATATTCCTAAAAAGGGAATAATCAATGTTCATTCATCTCTTTTGCCTAAATATAGAGGCGCTGCTCCAATTCATGCTGCCATAATAAATGGTGAAAAAGAAAGTGGAGTTACTATAATGGATATAGTACAGGAATTAGATGCTGGAGATATAATATTACAGGCTAAAACACCAATAGATGAAATGGATACTTTAGAAGACCTACATGACAGATTAGCAATTATAGGAAGTGAAACTTTATTAAAGGCTGTAAGTCTGATAGAAAGCGGAGTCGCTACTAGAACTTCTCAAGATGAAAGTAAAGTGACTTTTGTTAAACCTATCAAAAAAGAAGAATGTGAAATTCATTGGGATCATTCTATGGAAAAGATATATAATTTCGTGAGAGGATTAAACCCATTTCCGTCTGCATATTCATTTTGTAATAAAAAATTATACAAGGTGTATTTTGTAGAAAAATATGATAGAGTCTATGGTGGAGAACTTGGAGAAGTTGTAGATTTAGTTAAAGGAAAGGGACCAATTATAAAGGTATTAGATGGGAGTTTAATAATAACAAGTGTAAAACCAGAAAACAAAAGGAAAATGACTGGATCAGATTTAGTAAATGGAAATTACATTAAAATTGGGGAAAAATTTAGTATAGGCAGGAAAGCAATTCAATTATAGGGGGAGACAAGTGATTATAAAAGAAAAAAGAAGTGGTATATCTTCAAGGGTAATAGAGAGATTAACTAAATATCTAAGATGTTTAGAAAATTTATCACCTGAAGATTATATATCGTCAGAAGAATTAGCGGTAAAAATGGGCTTTACAGCAGCTCAAATTAGGAAAGACTTATCTAATTTTGGTGAATTTGGAATAAGAGGAAAAGGATACCAAATTAGAACTCTTTACAGTGATATTGAAAGAATATTAGGAGTACACAAAACAAATAATGTAATAGTTATAGGAGCAGGAAGACTTGGGGGAGCATTGGTATCAGAGCCTGAATTCACAAAGGAAAGTTTTAATATAATAGGGGTATTTGATAATTCAGATACTAAGATTGGAACTGAAATGAAGGGAATTAAAATCAGAGATGTAAAGGAAATTCCATATTTTTTACAATCTAAAGATAGAGTAGATGTAGCAATATTAACAGTACCTAAAAAAGTAGCTCAACAAATGGCTGTAGTATTGGTAGAATCAGGAGTAAAATCAATTTTAAACTTTGCACCAATAAACTTAGAAGTACCAGATCATATAGCGGTTCAAAATATAGATCTATATGCAAAATTACAAGAATTAAATTATTGGAAGGAACAATTAGTGAATAACAATTAAATTATTAAAAGGAGAAATTGATAAATAATGACTAAAATAATTGATGGGAAAAAGGTATCGGCAGATATAAAAGAAGAAATAAAAATAGAGATAGAGAAAATAACTGAAAGTGGACAAAGAGCACCAGGGCTAGCAGTAATTATTGTAGGAGAAAATCCTGCTTCCAAAGTTTATGTGAATTCAAAAGCAAAAACATGTAATGCATTGGGTATGTATTCTGAAAAACATGTTTTAGATGCAGAGATTACAGAGGAAGAACTTTTAAAATTAATAGAAGGATTAAATAATAAAGAGAAAATAGATGGTATATTAGTCCAATTACCATTGCCAAAACATATAGATGAAGATAAAATAATTGAAGCTATAAAACCAGAGAAGGATGTAGATGGATTTCATCCAATAAACTTAGGTAAATTAGTTATAGGGAAAAATGGGTTTAAATCTTGTACTCCATATGGTATCATGGAGTTATTAGAAAGATATGAAATAGATCTAAATGGTAAAGATGTAGTGGTAGTAGGGAGAAGTAATATAGTAGGGAAACCATTGGGAATTATGTTAACAAAAGCAAACGCAACTGTAACTATATGTCATAGTAGAACAAAGAATTTATCAGAAAAAACTCTAAATGCTGATATAGTGATAGTAGCTATAGGAAGAGAAAAGTTTTTGACAGAAGATATGGTGAAAAAAGGAGCGGTAGTAATAGATGTAGGTATCAATAGAGATGCTTCAGGAAAACTATGTGGAGATGTAGACTATGAAAATGTATCTAAAAAAACATCATTGATAACGCCTGTACCAGGTGGAGTAGGACCGATGACAATCGCAATGCTTATGAAAAACACAGTAAAATCAAGAATGGAAAAAATATAAACTAATGGGGTGGAGATATGGGAAATGAAACAAGAGAATTTTTTATAGTTGATAAGAGAATATTACCTAATTCGATTCAAAATGTAATTAAGGTGAATGAAATAGTTCAAAAGGAAGGAATATCAAAGTATGAAGCAATAAAAAGAGTTGGAATAAGTAGAAGTACATATTATAAATATAAAGATTTCATTAAACCGTTTTTTGAAAGTGGGAAAGATACGGTATTTAATATAAATATGGCACTTCATGATGAACCAGGAACTTTATCTAGAATATTAGATGTAATAGCAGTTTCAGGAGTGAATATTCTTACAATAACTCAAAACATACCTATTGATGGAATTGCAAGAGTAACTTTAGCACTTAAAACTAGTGCAGATACACTAAGAAATATAGAAACAATGTTAGAAAAAATAACTGAGCAGTCAGGTGTAAGTGAGATAAGAATAATAGGAAATAATTAAACCTTATTCTGTAATAGGTTAAAAAATAAAAATATAAGGGTAATGCCTTGTGCTTATCCCAGAATAGTAGGGGGAAATATGAAAATAGATGTTAAAGCCATAAAGGAATTATCTGAAAATATAGAAAAATATGGACTAGAGGAAATAACTTTAGAGAGTGAAGGGACTAAAGTTTCTCTAAAAAGAGAGATTGAAAAAGAGGTTGTGACGCAAGTAATTGCAGAACCAAGAGTTGTAGCATCAACTCCTAAAAAAGCAAAAAAATCTAAGGCGAAAGAGGTAGAAAATAAAAATTACGATTCTATAAAATCACCTATGGTAGGAACATACTATGGTTCACCATCTCCAGATGCAGATAGATTTGTAAAAGAAGGGCAACTAGTAGAAGCTGGAGATATTTTATGTATCGTAGAAGCTATGAAACTTATGAATGAAGTAAAAGCAGAAAAAAAATGTAGGATAGTAAAAGTAATATTAACTGACGGTGGGCCTGTAACTAAGGGAGCCGATCTATTCTTAATGGAAGAAGTATAAAGAGAACCATAGAAAAGGTGAAAGGCGACTGTCTTTCATCTTTTTATGTGGCAGAATAAAATTAAAAACCTTTATAAAATGGATGTTAAATCAATAGGATCTTAAGATCGAAAATATAGTAATTCCTAGTTAAATATGATATAATTCAAAGATAGAAAAATATGAAAGATAAGATCTAAAAATTGTTTTTAAACAAAAAAAATAAGGTAGGAGTAAAATATGAAATTAGCAGTTATAACTTTAGGTTGCAGTAAAAACCTAGTAGACACAGAGCATTATTTAGGAATCTTAGTAAATAAAAGAGGGTTTGAATTAACTACAGAGGTAGAAGATGCAGATCTATGTATTATAAACACTTGTGGATTTATTGGTGATGCAAAAGAGGAATCTATTACTACTATATTAGGCGTAGCAGAGCATAAAAGAAATGGAAAATTAAAGAAGATAATTGTAGCAGGATGCCTTGCAGAAAGATATGCAGATGAATTGTTAGCAGAGATGCCAGAAATAGATGCTATAATAGGAACTGGTGACGTAGATAAAATAGAGGAAGTAATAGATGAAATATATGCAGATAAAAGAGTTGTTAGAAGTGAATCTTTAGATTTCTTAGCTAATGCCAAAACTGATAGAATTATCACGACTTTTCCCCATACTGCATATCTAAAAATAGCAGAAGGGTGTAATAGAAGATGTACTTACTGTATCATCCCTAGTTTACGTGGAAAACTTCGTAGTAGAACTATCGAAGATATCATAGTAGAAGCTAAGAACTTAGTCGCTAATGGTGTGAGAGAAATAAATTTATTAGCTCAAGAAACAACAGAATATGGACTGGATCTATATAAGAAAAAAGCTTTACCTGATCTAATGAGAGAATTAGCTAAGATAGAGGGATTAAAATGGATTAGAACGTATTATATGTTTCCTAATTCAGTAACTGAAGAACTTATAGAGGTTATGAAAACAGAAGAAAAGGTATGTAATTATTTTGATATCCCTATTCAACATGTATCTGACTCTATACTACAAGGGATGAAAAGAGCAATATCAGGAGATGCTTCTAAAGAATTATTACGTAAGATTAGAAGAGAAATTCCTGATGCTACATTCAGAACATCTCTAATCGTAGGATTCCCTGGTGAAACAGAAGATGACTTCCAAGAATTAAAAGAATTTGTAGAAGAGTTTAAGTTTGATTATATAGGTGTATTTAAATATTCGAGAGAGGAAGATACTGTAGCTTTCGATATGGAAAATCAAGTAGACGAAGATACAAAACATAGAAGATGGGTAGAACTTACTAATCTTCAAGCTGAGATTGCAGAAGCAAAAAACAGATCATTCCTAGGAAAAGAGATTGAAGTAATGATAGATGGTGTATCTGATGAATCTGAATATATGCTAGAAGGAAGAACGAGAGGGCAAGCTCTAGAGATAGATGGAAAAGTATTGACAAATGACGGAACTGCTAAACCTGGGGAGATAGTAAAAGTGGTAGTAGAACAAAACTTTAATTATGACCTGTTAGGACCTATAGTAACAAATGAAATTAACTAATCTTTAGGAGGAGTGAAGATGAGTATGAATATGCCTAATAAACTAACCATGGCGAGAATAATTTTAGCGGTTCCATTTATTTATTTTTTAGGAATATCTAATGGAGATGGTGGGTTTATATATAGAATGATAGCTTTAGTATTGTTTATGGTAGCATCTATTACAGATTTTTTAGATGGATATATAGCTAGAAAAAATAATATGATCACAGATTTTGGGAAGTTAATGGATCCCTTAGCAGACAAAATATTAGTTATATCAGCATTAGTGGTATTTGTAGAAGTTGGTTTTTTACCTTCATGGATATCTATAGTAGTTTTAGCAAGGGAATTTTTGATCAGTGGAATCAGATCACTAGCTGCTGCTAATGGGGAAGTTATTCCGGCGGGGAAGCTAGGTAAGTATAAGACAACTGCTCAAATGGTTGGAATAATATTGATAATGATATTAGGGGCAACGAAAATAGAGTTGATAGGAGTTCATTTAAATGTTTGGATAATGTTACCTTCTGTAATTTTGACTATATGGTCAGGATGGGATTATTCAGTGAAAGCGAAACATTATTTTATGAATATGGAATAAATGGAGGAATAGATGATTTTTATATACAAAATAGTGAGTTATGCGGTAGAAATATTAAAGGTTTTAATTTTATTAAGAATTATATTGTCATGGATCGCTCCTAATAGTAGGAATGAATTTATTGAATTGATCTATACGGTTACAGAACCAATATTAAGACCATTTAGAGTAATGATTCCTTTAGGTGGTGCTAGATTAGATCTATCGCCAATATTGGCATATTATGTATTAGGTTTGGCAAAATATTTGATCTTTAGAATATTGAGTATGATTTCATAGTAGGGGTAATTCATGAATTATCTCTACAAAATTAATAAAGTCTGCCCGCCACAGGCGGGCAGACTCTTTGTCTTTACAGATGTGCCAGATCTTAAAAGTCAAAAGTAAATTAAAAGTTAAGTAGGAGGAAGAATGCATAAAGAGATAGAGTGTGAATATCATATACCAGTGTTGTATGAAGAAACTTTAGATAACTTAGTTACGAATACAGATGGTGTATATGTAGACGGTACACTAGGAGGAGGAGGTCATTCAGAAGGAATAGTGAAGAGACTTTCAGGAAAAGGTGTATTGATCTCTATAGATCAGGATCAAAATGCAATTGATTTTGCAGGGAAAAGGCTAGAAAAATATGGCGATAAAGTAAAAATATTTAAATCTAACTTTCAAGAGATGGATAGTGTAGTATACATGGCAGGATATGACAAAGTAGATGGAATAATGATGGATATAGGAGTTTCTTCTAAACAGCTAGATGATCCTGAAAGAGGTTTTTCATATAAATATAATACTCGTTTAGATATGAGAATGGATAAAAGTATGCCAATCTCAGCTTACGAAATTATAAATGATTATGAAGAGGAAGAAATTTCAAGGATTATATATGAATATGGTGAAGAAAGGTATGCTAGAAAGATTGCTAAATATATAGTTTATAATAGAGCAGAAAAAGCTATCGAAACTACTGGAGATTTGGTAGCAGTAATAAAAAAAGCAATTAAAGGACATCCTAAGAAGCATCCAGCTAAAAAAACTTTCCAAGCTATAAGAATAGAAGTTAATAAAGAGCTCGATGTACTTAAAAATGTAATTGATAAAGCAGTAAATCTTTTAAAACCAGGGGGAAGATTAGCTATAATTACCTTCCATTCATTAGAAGATAGAATCGTAAAACAAAAATTCAAAGAATTATCTACAGATTGCCTCTGCCCATCGCATCTATTGGTTTGTCAATGTAATCATAAAGCTACAGTTAAGCGTATAACAAGAAAACCTATTATTCCAAATACCGATGAATTAGAATTTAACACTAGATCACATTCATCTAAATTGAGGGTAATAGAAAAGTTATGAGAAAGAGAAAGAAAATATTAATAATTTTATTACCAATAATTTTTTTAATCTTTATGGAAGGATTACGTTTACACTATACAATAGAGGCTGTTAGAATAAGTAAGGAAATTAAAATTCAAAAAACTTATAATCTGAATCTTCAAAAGGATATATCTAGAGAAAAAATAAAACTGATAGAAAAAATGGACTTGAATACGATGAAAAAACGAGCCGAAGAAGAGATAGGAATGGAAGTTTCTGAATCTATAAACTATGTTAAAATAAAGAAAAGTGTATCGAATTAAAATAAAAAGGTTTGAAACTTGACTTTGAATAGTTTAGGTTGTATTATAAGTAAGTAGTGGTTTAATTATAAATTGTTATAAAAAAGGGGTATAAATTGAAAAAAGGAACTATAGTAGAAATTAAAATAGATAAGATAATTTTTGGTGGAGAAGGATTAGGATATTATGGTGATTTAGCTGTTTTCGTGCCTATGTCTGTTCCTGGTGATGTTTTAGAAATCGAAATAATTTCGTTTAAAAAAACCTATGCAAGGGGTCTTATAAAAAAAATAATAACGCCTGGTATAGATAGAATAGAAGGGGATAAAATAAGTTTCGAAGAACATCATGGATGTGACTTTGCTATGCTTAAATATAATGAGCAATTAAAGTATAAAAAACTTATGGTAGAAGATGTACTTTCTGGAATAGGAAAGGTAGATCTTGAGAAGGTAGAAATACTAGATACTGTAGGAGCAAAAGAGCAATTTAATTATAGAAATAAAGTAATTGAGCCATTTGCACGTAAAAAAGGAAAGGTAATTTCAGGGTTCTTTAAAAAGAAATCACATGAAGTTTTTGAAGTAGAAGAAAATATTCTTCAATCTAAATTAGCAAACGAGATTATAACAAGAATAAAAGAACTCCTAAATGAAGCTAAATTAAGTGTATATAACGAAAAAGCTCATAAAGGAATACTAAGACATATAATGGTTAGAACTACTTCGTTTAATGAAGCTATGGTTGTACTTATTATTAAAGGAAAGGTAGATTCAAAGATAGAAAATGTTCTAAATACTTTATATAATGAAAATGATAAGATTAAATCTGCTTACGTTTCTATTAACAATAAAAGAACAAACTTCGCTTTGGGTGAGCAAAATATCCACCTATTTGGAGAAAAGTATATAAAGGAAGAGTTATATGGAATTGAGTTTAATATATCTCCTACATCATTTTTTCAAATCAACATAGAGCAAACTAAAAAGTTATATAAACAAGCTATCTCTTATTTTGACGATATAAAAAATAAAAATATAGTAGATGCTTATTCAGGAACAGGGACTATAGCTATGATCCTATCAAAGGATGCTAACAAAGTGTATGCAATAGAGATGGTAGAATCAGCTACAAGAGCTGCAATAAAAACTAGTAAAGAAAATAATATAGAAAATATAGAATTTATAAATGGTAAAGCTGAGGAAAAATTAATTGAATTGATAGAGTCAGGGAAGCAAATAGATTCAGTAATATTTGACCCTCCTAGAAAAGGAGTGGCACAGAATATATTGGAAAAATTATCTGAAACTGATATAAAAGAAGTTGTATATATTTCGTGTAATCCATCAACATTTGCTAGAGATACACAAATATTAGAAAAGTTAGGATATAAATTAAATAAAGTTTGTCCAATGGATATGTTCCCAAATACTAGTCATATTGAGGTAGTAGGGAAGTTTTCAAAGAATTAAAAATAAATAGATTATCTAGGAGGTAAGATGGAGGTTAAATTAATAATTTTTTTAATAGTAGCTTATTTTATGGGGTCTATTCCAACAGGTGTAATTATAGGAAAAAAGTTTAAAGGAATAGATATCAGGGAGCATGGGAGTAAAAATACTGGTGCTACTAATGCTTATAGGGTATTAGGATTACAATATGGAATAATTGTTCTTTTGGCAGATGTACTAAAGGGATATCTACCGGTTTATCTGGCTAGTTTATCTGGACTGGATGGATGGAAACTTATTTTGGTAGGACTGGTAACTATAGTTGGTCATACTCTATCGATGTTTTTAAAATTTAAAGGTGGAAAGGGTGTTGCTACTAGTTTAGGAGTATTTATATACTTAGTGCCAAATATGGTTTTAATATTACTTGTTGTATTTTTATTGATTGCATTTTCAACTAAATATGTTTCATTAGCTTCTGTATCAGCAGCAGGTTTATTTCCAATATTGGTTCTTTTTATGCCTATAAAAAATGGGTTAGGTAAATGGAATATGTTTGGATTTGCCCTTGTGATAGCTATATTTGTAATATTTAAACATAGAAGCAATATCCAAAGACTTCTTCATGGAAATGAAAATAAATTTGGAGCTAAAAAATAATTTTAATAATTAAAAATATTTTAAATGATTAAAAAAAAGGAGTAAATTATGGGGAGAATTGTAGTGATGGGAGCAGGCTCTTGGGGGACAGCTCTCGCTAGGATTATGGCGTCGAAAGGAAATGAGGTTACTCTATGGGATTATAACAAAGAGAGAGCAGAATTGTTACAAAAAAATAGAGTAAATGAAAAGTTTTTATCTAATGCTAAATTTCCAGAAACTTTAAAGGTAACATCTGAGACAGAAGGACTATTAGATGAGGTAGAATATCTTATCATGTCTGTACCGTCTCAAGTATTGAGAAGCGTTATAGGTAAAGTCAGTAATCAATTGACAGAAAAAACAATAATTGTTAATACTGCCAAGGGGATAGAAATTTCCACAGGGATGAGGTTATCTCAGGTGATTAAAGACGAAATATTGGGAAAATTCCACAAGAATATTGTTATTTTGTCTGGACCTACCCATGCAGAGGAAGTGGCTAAAAACCTTCCATCTACAATAGTAGCTGCAGGAGAATCTGATAGCGCTAGAAAAATCCAAAAATTATTTAATACAGAAAGTTTTAGAGTATATGAAAGTAATGATATTATCGGAGTAGAACTAGGCGGTGCTGTAAAAAATGGTATTGCAATAGCTGCAGGAGTTGCTGATGGTATTGGTTTTGGAGACAATACAAAGGCAGCACTTATAACTAGAGGTTTAGCAGAAATGGTAAGGTTTGGAGAAGCTCTAGGTGCTAAAGCTGAGACTTTCTCAGGACTTAGTGGAATGGGTGACTTAATAGTGACTTGTGCTAGTACTCATAGTAGAAATAGACATGTTGGGCAAAAATTAGGTGAAGGAAAGAAATTGCAAGAGATCTTAGATGAAATGGAAATGGTAGCTGAAGGAGTACCGACTGTGAAAGCTGTCTACGAATTAGCTCAAAAGAAGAAGGTGTCAATGCCAATATTAGAAGGTGTATACAAGGTATTATATGAAGATAAATTAGCAACTGAAATGGTAAAAGAATTGATGACTCGAGACTTAAAGAGAGAATTTTAAAACTAAGGATGATGAGACTATGGAGAGGACAAAAGATTTGGTATCTTTATATTTAAAAGATATTAGGCAGTATGAAATTTTGACAAAGGAAGAAGAATTAAAACTACTTATAGCAGCCAAAAATGGTTGTGAAGAATCAAAGGAAAAATTAATTCTATCTAATTTACGATTGGTAGTAAATGTTGCTAAAAAATATACTAGAAAAGGATTAGGTTTAATAGATCTTATTAGTGAAGGTAATTTTGGGCTTATTCATGCTATTAAAAAATTTGATGTGGAAAAAGGATTTAGATTTTCAACTTATGCAGTTTGGTGGATTAAACAATCTATAACTAAGTCTATTATTAGTAAGGGACGTGAAATTAGGATACCATCTTATAAGTATGATATGTTGAATAAGATAAATAAATATATTATGAATCATGTGATGGAAACCAGTAAATATCCTGATTTTAATCAAATATCAAAAGGTTTAGATATACCAGAGGGTAAAATTCAAAAAGTAATGTTAGAATTTCAAGATCTGATGTCTTTAAATGCATCCATAGGGGAAGATATTTTCTTAGAAGATACCATAAGTCAACCTGAGGAACAGTCACTTGAAAATCAAGTTTTAAGAGAAATAGGTAAGGAAGAGATAACCAAGATGCTAGATGCTCTTAAACCTCGTGAAAAAGAGATAGTGAAGTTAAGATATGGGATAGACGGGTATGATATTCACACTTTAGAAGAGATAGGTAAGACATTTAATATCACAAGAGAAAGAGTTCGACAAATTGAGAAAAAAACTTTATTAAAACTTAAAACACGGTTTAGTGAAGAATTAAAGCCTTATTTATTTAAATAATATAAGTTCCCCTCCTTTTTCGGTGGGGAATCTTTAATTTTAGTGGTAGATGTGGTAGAATAAATTAAAATTGAAAATAAAGTTTAAAAGATAGGGAGGTAGCAATTGAAAATAAAAGTGAATAGACAAGAATTTTTAAAAACTTTAAGAACAGTGAGCAAGGCTATCACTGAAAATAAAATAAGACCTATTATCTCAGGGGTATATATGGAGGCTGATGACACTACTATAATTTTAAAAGGAACAAATTTAGAGTTGACAGTTACATCTAAGATGGAAGGAGAAGTAATTAAGGGTGGGAACCTAGTGTTTTCTCATCAATTGGTAGAAGAATATTTAAAAGAAATTAATGATATGGAAATAACTCTTAGTATAGATAATGAAATTCTTTTGATAGAAACTGAAGATTCATCTTCTGAATTTTCTGTCTTTGATGCTTCTGAATATCCAAAAATTAGAGGCTTTCAAGGTGGTGAAGAGTATAAATTACCTATAGAACTTTTTGTGAACTTATTAGAAAAATCAAAGTTTGCTGCTTCTCAAACGACAGATAATATATCAATAAATTGTTTGAGAATGGAATTAGAAAATGGGATGTTAAAATTAATTTCAACTGATACCTATAGATTGGTTTATATAACTGAAAAAGTAGATCTAGATGGATCACTAAAAGTTAGTCTACCACTAAAAAGTGTAGAAGCAATGATAAAAATTTTAGCATCAAAAAAAGTTGAAGATATAACTTTTGCATATGAAGGAAATCAAGTTAAATTTATGGTAGGAGAAACTGAAATATTAACGAGGGTTATTGATTTGCCGTTTCCAGACTATGACGGAATATTAAATGCAACAGGATATACAAAAGAAGTTTTAATAGATTCAGCGGAATTTAAAAATGTTCTTAAGAGGGTTCAAATATTTGTTAGAAATAATGCAGAATCTAAAAATAGTGGGATATTTGAATTTAAAGATGAGTTACTAGAGGTAAGTGGTATATCTGAAGTAGCTAAGATCAATGAGACTATTGGAATAAAAAAAGATGGGGAAGATCTAAAAATATCTCTAAACGTGAAGTTTTTACTAGATTATCTTTCTTTTATAGAAAAGGGGAAAAATGTTTTATTAAGTCTTTCGACATCTTGTGGTGCAGTAGAATTAAAGATAGAAAATGAAAAGAATTTTAAATATTTGGTAATGCCTTTAGCATTAAAAGATTAAAAATATAAGAAAGCTCAAGTTTTGGTTAAAACTTGAGCTTTTTTTGACGGTGTAATTTTAATATGATATACTAATTAGGGGTACAATATGTAAGAATCCCTTGAATAAATAAGGTTTACAAAGGTTTTTATTGTAGACCTAATGGAGAAGATAATATGTTGAAAATAGTTATTTTAAGGTTGATATATCTCCTATTTTATCTTCTAGTGATAATAGCTAGAAAATTTTCTAAAGAGGAAATCGAAAACAGCAAGATCTCTAAGGTATTTATTCGTTTTAATAACAGTGTTGTATTAAAACGATGTAAAGATGTATCTGCAAATCAAGTATCGATCTTACTCCCTCATTGTATTCAAAATTATGAATGTCCGTTGAAGGTGACATCTAGGGTAGAAAATTGTAAGGAATGTGGGATGTGTAAAGTAGGAAATATTCTAGAATTACAAAGAAAATATGGAGTGAAAGCTAAGATTGCTACTGGTGGAACATTAGCTCGTAAGTTTTTAAAGGAAACTAAACCAAAACTTGTAATAGCTGTAGCCTGTGAAAGAGATTTGGTAGCAGGAATCTACGACGCTTTTCCAATGTCTGTGTATGGTGTATTCAATAAAAAAATAAATGGACCATGTTTTAATACCGATCTTTCAATTCAAGAAATTGAAAATGTATTGAAAAAATTAAAATAGGAGGAACTAGTGAAGAAAAAATTATTAATTTTATCCCTTTTGATCGTAGTGAGTGGTCAAATTTTTGCTACAGATAGAGATGATATGAAATATATTGATAAATTATATGAAGCTAAAGAATATTCCATGGCTACTGATGAACTAAAAACTTTTGTAGGGAAATACCCTGATAGTAGCTATCAAAAAGTAGCGCTAGGGAGACTATCAAAAACTCTCTATCTTAATAAAGAATATAAGAGTTCTATAACTTATTTTAATCAATATTTAAAGTTAGAAAAATTAAAAATAGATGAAAAAAATGAAGCACATTATTATTTAGCTAGAAATTTAACTTATCTAAAAGATTATAATAAAGCAAAAAAAGAAATAAATTTAATAGGGGAGAATTCTCCTAAGAAAATAGATGCTATCTATTATTTAGGCATATCGTACTATGAAAATACTAGATATGAAGAAGCTAAAAAAGCTTTTAAATATCTTATTACAAAACCTAAAAGATCAAAAGATGCTCTCTTATATATTTCCTTATCATCTTATAACAATAAGGAATATGTAAATAGTACTATCTATTTAGATGAATATTTAAATGGGTCATCAGATGGGAAAAACATAGAGTTAGCTAGTTATATGTATGGAATGAATCAATATAAATTAGGCAATAATGAGATGGCTATAAAAAAATTGACAGAGGTAGAGATAAATCATCCTCAGAGTAAATATATAGCAGATGTAAGGTACGGTCTTTTGGATATTTATTTATCTAATGGAGATATGGTAAAAGCTGATGAGTACTACAAAAAATTAATGGGTGGTGCTAATGAAGAAAAAGCTAATACACTTTTAGCTGATTATTATTTTTCTCAAAAGAATTATGAAACCTCTATGAAATATTATGAGTTAGTAAAAAATTCTAAAGATCCAAAAGTTATATATGGATCAGCTTTTAGTATGTTTAAAGTAGGAGAATTAAAAGGGAATATAGAAGGTGGAAAGTTAATTGAGAGATCAAAAGTAAAATTTGTAAATCTTTTGGGAACAGATTTAAATTCTGAAGGGATTTATTATATGGCGCTGATAGATTTTAGAGCTAAAAGATATAGTGAAGTGATAAAAGATTTAAAATCTTATGAGGAATCTAAGATGAAGAGAGAATATAAAAACAATATAGATCTATTTTTAGGGAAGTCTTATTTTGAGACAAAAAACTATAAAAAATCTAGAGTTTATTATACCAATGTATATAATAGAACACAAAGCAAAGAAGGCCTCTATCAATTGATCTTGGTTAATAGTAGATTAGGAGATTTAAAAAACATAAAATTAAGGTTTGATGAATACAAAACTAAATTTTCTACTGATATAGAATATAGACAAAAAATATACCTTATAGTAGGAAATACATATTATAAAGGTAAAGATATAGGGAGAGCTAAAGATGCTTATAAAGAATACTTAAGATCTTATAATGATACTAAAATTTCAGAAAATTTAATAACTATATTAGTCGCTGATGGAAGTTATAAAGACCTTATAACATACCTGACTCCTCAACCTAAAACAGCAGAGAATAGATATCTTTTAGGAATTGCATATTTAGGAATAGCAGAATATAATAAAGCAGTGGAAAAATTTGAAGGAGTAATAACAGGAAAAGATGGAAGTTTGGTTCAAAAAGAAAAAGCTAGCTATAACCTAATAAAAACTCATTTTGCTGCTAAAAATTATGATGATGCTATAAGATATGCAAAAGAATATTTTACAGTGATTGAATATAAAAAATATAGTAATGAAGTGATGGATTTAGAAGCACTTTCAAAATTTAGAATGGGTAAATATTTAGAAGCCAGAGAAATGTTTGGTAAATTGGGGGAGAATCCAAAATATAAAGAGTATAGTAAATTTCAAATAGCAGAGACATATTATAATGAAGGAAAATTTGATATGTCCTTTATGGGATATAACAACCTCTACGAAGAGAACAAGAAGGGTGAATATGCCTTAAGATCTTTATATTGGGGAATAAATATTCTTTATACACAAGGTAAATATGAAGATGTGATTAAAAAAAGTGGGGAATTTAATTTAGAGTACCCAAAGAGTAACTATATAGCAGACGTTAATTTTTATAGGGCAGATGCATATTTTAAATTAAATGATATAAAGAATGCAGCTAAAACTTATGTGAGAATATATCAAGACACAACAGATGAAAAATTAAAAAACAAAACAGCTAAGGAACTTACAACTTTATATTACAACGTTGATGATTACGAAAATGCAAACTTATGGAAGGAAAAAATAAGTGATTCTAATGAAAAGGTATATTTCTCAGCACTTATCTATGAAAAGCAAGGGAAGATAGATCTTGCTATAGTTGAATATAAAAAATTAATAGAGAGCGTGGAATATGGTAGTAAAGTTAACTTTAATTTAGCTAGTTATTACTATAAGGGGAAAAACTATGATGAAGCAAAAAAATACTATGAAAATATATTAAAGGTAGAAAATGGACCATATAAAGATACTGCTACATATCGTATAGGTCAAATATATTTCAACTCAAAAGATTATAGTAAGGCACTTAGAAATTTCATGAGAATAGAACTTTTATACGAAGAAAGTAATCTAAGAGAAGCTGCAAAATTAAAAATTGCAACAATCTATGAACTTCAAAAAGAGGAAGGGAAAGCCAGAATAACCTATGAAGAATTCTATGAAACTTATCCGAAAAGTAGATACAGAGGATTAATATTAGAAAAATTATTAGTAATAAACCTAAATGAAAAAAAGGTAGAGGAAGCAAAAAAATATTATGAGGAACTTGTTATTGTAAATAAAGGTGTTGCAGAAAACTATACTTCATACTTTGATAAAAAAACTATGAAAAAGAAGTAAATGCTAAGGAAAAAGGAAAAGAGATATAAAAATCAAACAATAACTAGGAGGGTCAAATGAGACGATTTATAAGTGGATTATTATTAGTAATGATGTCAATGAGTATTCTGGCAGAAGGAAGTGGAGCAGAAATTCAAAAAGAAGTTAGTGGTGTTAACAAAAGTACTACAACAGAGGGAAGAACATTGTTAGAAGGGAAAGAAAAAGGTCCTACATTACAAACAGTTGACCTAAACTTGATAAACAGTGAAAATCAAAAGTTAGAAACTACAAATATAGAATATAATCAAACTGAGAAAACTGATGATCTTTTAGCAGATGTAAGTGAGAAGAAAACTCAACCTAACTATGTGGTATGGGGACTAGGTATATTAGGAGTATTAGTAGCAGGACTGGCGTTGAGTTCAAAATAAGACGCCTCCTTTCTATAGGAATCTATGAGTATTAAAAACTTGATTTTTAATATTCGTAGCCCTGTGAGAAAAGAAGGAAAAGAGAGAACTCTGTGTATCTTTTTTCATCCTCCGTGTAGCTCTGTGACAAATGCGTTTTTGGGTTGTATACCTGATGGAGAAAATATAAATTAAAATAAGGAGATAAAATTATGATAGAAATATTTAAAAGTGGTGGGATGTTAATGTATGGAATTCTCCTACTATCTATAATGGGTACGACAGTAATAATAGAGAGATTTGTATATTTTTTAAAAAATGAAAAAGAAATAAAAGGGGACTTAAAAGCTCAATTAGAGGAAGCTATTATTTCTAAAGACAAGGAATTAGCTATAAGTTTGTGTGAAAGTGAAAATTCATCTAGTTTAAAAGTATTGAAAGAACTTATATTAGAACATGATTTTGATAAAAAAGTAAATATTGAATATTTGGAAGAAAAAGCTAGAGAAAGAGCATTGATAGAGATCCCTAAACTAGAAAATCATATGTGGTTATTAGGAGTAGTGGCTCATGTAACTCCACTAGTAGGATTGTTAGGAACCGTTTCAGGAATGATCGCAGCATTTAGAGTCATAGCAGTAGTAGGTTCAGGAAAGCCAGAGATGTTAGCAGATGGGATATCTCAAGCTTTAATTACTACAGCAGCAGGACTGACAGTAGCTATACCTGCTCTTATATTATATAATTATTATAATAAAAAGATCGATCATGTGGTAAACGAAATAGAAAAAACTACCGTTGAGTTTATCAACTCTCTTAGAAAATAAGGGGGAACTATGAAAATACAAAGACTGAAAAGGAAAAACAGTAAAAACTTGATATTGGATATGACTCCATTAATAGATGTAGTATTTTTACTCCTAATATTTTTTATGGTAGCTACAACGTTTCAAGATGTAGATTCTAGTGTAAATATTGAACTGCCAAAATCTAGTTCAGAGCACAAGATAACTATTAAAACTTTAGAAGTGAAGATAAACAAAGATTTAGAAATATATCTTATAGTAAAGGATCTAAATGGTAAAGATGAGATGATGAAAGTAGATCAAGGCGACTTGAAAGAAAAATTAGGGCAGAAATTAGAACTTACAGAGGATAAAAACGTAATTGTAAGTGCTGATAAGAGTGTGAACTATCAATCTCTTATAGAGGTATTAGATATAGCTAAGGAAGCTGGAGCAGGTTCATTAGACCTCAATACTAAAAGTTTAAATTAGGAGGTGATAAGGTGAAAACAGATAGAAATGATTATTTTAATAAGATATTTGTAGGAGTCCTTATCCTTCATATAGTATTTCTCTATATAATGCCAGGTTTAAAAAAAATAGTGATAAAGGAGCCAGAAGTGAGTAAGATCACAATTGGGATAAATAACTATTCCGTTGATAGTGCTCCTAAGAAAATTATTGAAAGAAAAAAAACTCCTGAAGTTATAGAATCGGAAGAAGTTTTACCTGCAGAGGAAAAAGAACTGAAAATTACAAAAATAAAAGAAGATCCTAAAAAAGAAACTTTTAAAAAGTTAGAAAAAAAAGTGCAACCTAAAAAAATATTACAGGTAACTCAGTCATTTGATGATTTGGATATATTAGAAGCTTTGGATTCTCCTAGAGAAATAAATAAAAGTGTAGAAAATGATAAACCTAAGATAATAAAGGTTTCAGAGGTAGAAAATAAAAATAAGATGAATAAAATTGAAGATAGGAAATTAAATGAAGTCGTTGAGGATTCAAAAGATAGGATTGAAGAAAATTTAGATCTAGTAGAAGTAGCAACACTTGATAATAAAACAGAAGAAATTGTAGTGAAAAATGACTCAAAAAATGGTGTACAAGATATGAGGTGGAACAACCTTATGAGTGAAGAAAATCCGAATATAGTAGGGCCTAAATCAGGGTTGAAAGTAGGATCTATAGATGGAAAATCTAAAGTTATTTGGGATCCATCTAATAAAGATCCAAAATATCCTTTGGAAGCAGAAAAAAATGCTCAAACTGCTGATGTAAAAATAATTTTAGACGTAGATACTGATGGAAAGGTTCTTAAAGTAAGATTAATTAAAACAGGAGTAGATATAATAGATAGAGCTGTAGAAAGTAAAGCTCGTGACTGGAATATAAAACTTATAAATAGCGGAATGGCTATAAGTGGAAGTGTCATGGTCGAATACAAATTCAAGTTAAAAGGTAGGGAATAAATGAATATATTAGGAATAAATTTAACGGAAAAAATAAAGGAATCATTACTGGAAAATTTAGATGGAGATTTCTCTTTTGAAAATAGTTATAGTAATTTAGATGATTATATAGAAAATACTAAATATAATCTTATAGTAATGGACATAGATGGTTTAGAGGAGATAGATCAAACTAAAACAGTAATAAAAGAGATCTTTGAAAATCAGAATAAAGCTATAATTATAACTTTAGGGGAAAGAGCGACATTAGACCTAATAGCCTGGGCAATTCAACTGGGTGTATATGACTATCTTCTAAAACCAATTGAAGAAGATGAAGTAATAAAGATCGTTGAAAAAGCATTGAAGGACCAAAAATTAAAGGCTGAAAAATTAAAGAAAAAAGAGACGCCTAAGGGGACTGTAATTGGAAATAGTCCTAAAATGGTAGAAGTATATAAAAAAATAGGGAAGGTAGCCACAAATAAAATACCAGTACTTATAAGTGGTGAAAAAGGGAATGGGAAAAAAGCGGTAGCTAAATCTATCCATAGATTTAGTTGTATGAAGGAAAAACCATTTGTTAGTGTAAACTGTACAGCATATCAAAAAGAGTTTTTAGATAGAAAATTATTTGGATATGAAAAGGGAAATATATTTGAATCCCAAGTGGAACAAATTGGTATCTTAGAAAAAGGTTATGGTGGATCGATCCATTTAGGGAACATAGAATCACTAGATCTAACTCTTCAAGCAAAATTATTAGGAGTACTTCAAGAAGGAGCATTTTTTAGAGTAGGTGGATCAAAACTTATAAAAACTGATATAAGAATAATAGCTACCACAAGTGTGAACTTAGAAGAGTTAATAATGAATGGAAATTTCATCGAAGAACTGTACCATAGACTTCGAATATTAGAAATAGAGATACCACCACTAAGAGAGAGAAAAGATGATATACCTCTTATGATCCATCATTTTATCAAAAGATTTAATGATGAATTTTCTAAAACAGTCAAAGGAGTGTCTACTCCAGCTATGAAAAAAATAATGAGATATGACTGGCCAGGAAATGTAAGGGAATTAAAGTCTGCTGTGAAGTCAGCCATGGTATTATCTAGAGGGAAAAGTATCTTAGTTGAAGATCTTCCTTCTAATATTATTGGAAATAAAACTACCAAAAGAAGGGGAGATATTCAAGATTGGATATTATCTGACTGGGTAGAGGGAGAGATCCAAATGTTACAGGGATCTAATCAAAAAGATTATTATGGGAATATAATATCTAGAGTTGAGAGAGAATTAATAAGACAGGTATTAGAAGTGGCCAATGGAAAAAAAGTAGAAGCAGCAGAAACATTGGGAATAACAAGAAATACACTACGAACAAAGATGAATAACTATAATTTAGATTAGAGTTTGAGGAGATAAGATGCATATAACACTTTATAGAAAGTATAGACCGAGTACCTTTGATGAGGTCGCTGGAGAAACCGATATAATAAAAACTATAAAAAATTCTTTAAAGGGAAATAAAATGGCTCATGCATATTTATTTACAGGTCCTAGAGGAGTAGGAAAGACAACTACTGCAAGACTAATAGCCAAGGGATTAAATTGTATGGAAAATGGTGTTACTGATACACCATGTAATAAGTGCGAAAACTGTATAGATATTAGTAAAAATAAATTTATAGATCTTATAGAAATTGATGCGGCATCAAATCGTGGAATCGATGAGATCAGGTCATTAAAAGATAAGATAAACTATCAACCTGCTAAGGGTAGAAAAAAAGTATATATAATAGATGAGGTTCATATGTTAACGAAGGAAGCTTTTAACGCTCTCCTAAAAACATTAGAAGAACCTCCAGCACATGTTATCTTTATTTTGGCAACTACTGAACCGGATAAGATATTAGAGACTATTATCTCAAGATGTCAAAGGTATGATTTTAAACCTATAAGTGAGAAAGAATCTATAGATTACCTCCTTATGATAGCTAAATCTGAAGGGGTAGAAATAGATAAATTAAGTTTAAAATTGGTCTATGAAAAATCTGGTGGTAGTATGAGAGATGCTATCTCTATCTTTGAAAAATTAATCTCTTCATGTTATGGTGAAGATATTACTTTAGAAAGAACAGAGGTTGTATTAGGAGTTATCCCAGAAAAAAAACTAGCAGAATTTTTGGAGATAATAGGAAAAAATGACTTAGTTAATGGGATCACATTTTTAGATGGTTTATGGGATGACTCTATAAACGTAGAGGAGTTTTTAAAGAGTTTCGCTTACTACCTAAAAGAAATGATGATTGAAAAAAATTCACCTTTTAATATAACAAAATCTATAGCAATAATAGAAGATATATTTGAGGTAATGGGTAAATTTAGATATGAAGAGGATAAGAGAATCTTAGGGTATGTAATTTTACATAAGATAACGGACTTTAAAGAGGACGTAAAGGCAATTCAAGAATTGCCCATGCAATCACCCGTACGAGAAAAGGTTGTTGAAAAGATAGTCGAAAAAATAGTGTATGTAGAAAAAGAAGTTCCTGCTAAATCATCTGAAGAAATAGAGGAAATTAATGAATTGCCTGTACAGGAAAAAACAATAGATATAAGTATAGAAGATGTCAAAACAAATTGGAATGACATTGTAAATGAATCTAAAAAGAGAAAGATGCCGTTGATCTCATTTTTATCTACTGCCATACCTACTAATGTAGAAGAAGGATTTTTACACATTGGATTTTATGCAGAAAACAGGTTTCATAAAGAAAGTATGGAAAAACCATATTATAACGATATATTCTTAGGAGTGCTTAAAGATAAATTTGGTGGCAGAGTAGCTGTAAAATACGATCTTTTAAATGAAAAGAATAAAATTGTAGAAGATAAGAGCGATTTTGTAGAAAGAGTAGTTGACTTTTTTGATGGTGAGCTTATCTAATTCTTAACTAATTATGGGATTTATGATACAATAAGGACTGTGGAAGTAAATGAAAAAGGGAGGCACAATCATGATTAGAGTAACTTTAAATATTATCTTATTATTTTTAACGTCATCATTGATACCATTGGTGTCATTTATCTTGCCGGCTTATAAAATAAAAAAAATGCCTAAGTTAAATTCTAAGCATAGACTCTTTGCAAATTTAATTTCTGGTGGAGTAATATATTTTATAGATGATAAATTGTTCTTTGTTTATGTAGGATTTTTTCTCTTATTAGAAGGGATGTATTATGTGTTTGAGAGAAGTTCTATAGAGATATTTGATAGAATTTTCATCTCAACTGCAGTAACTACAGCAATGGGATATTTATTTATGAGAGTATTCATTGGAACACCAAATGATTTGGTAACAATACTAGATGGTATATATAGGGAATATTTAATTTTAGATCAAACTATGATAACTACTATGATGGGGTATGTTAAACAGCACCTATTGTTCGTGATGTTTACCTATTCACTAATAATAAATTATTTTACATATTTTATACTTAAGGGGAAAACATACAGAAAGTGGAATATTTCTTACCTATGGGTATTGATATATATAGTCACATTTTTTATAGATAAGACTTTAAAAATCAATAATTTTTATGTTAAAAATTTATATTCAATAACTACTTTGATCTATGTAATTTATGGAATAAAAGTATTATATAATATGTTTAGAGCAAGAATAAAATGGAGGGTATATGGAAAGGGACTAGCAATAGTAACTGCATGTTTTTTCCCAATAGGGATCTTTATTTTAGGTGTAATGAATAGTTTTGGAATAATAAAAATAAATAAAAGGAGGAAATAAATGTCAAAATTAAAAGTGATACTTAATACAGACGTAGCAGGGCAAGGAAGAAAGGGTGACATAGTAAGTGTATCGGAAGGATATGCTAAAAACTTCTTATTAAAAGGTAATAAAGGAATTATAGCAACTGATGAAGAAATGAAAAAATTAGAGAATAAAAAAAATAAAGCGGAAGCAAAAGATCAAGCAGAAACTGTTGTAGCAGAGGAACAAGCTAAAAAATTAGGTGAAAAGACTTTATTCATGAAAGTAAAAGCTGGAGAGAATGGAAAAGTATTTGGTTCTATAACTAATAAAGAAATAGCTGAAGCAATAAAAACTCAATTTGATATGGTAATAGATAAGAAAAAAATAGATGGAAGTATAAAAAAAATAGGTGAACATAAAGTGAACTTAAAATTACACAAAGGTGTAAAGGCTAGCTTAAAAGTAATAGCTGAGAGAATGTAGGAGAGAATATGCAAGGTATTGATAAATTAAAGATGGTTCCAACTAGTATAGAAGCTGAAAGATCGGTATTAGGTGGAGTTTTATTAAAACCTGATTCTCTAGAAGATGTTGTAGAGATAGTAAAGCCAACTGATTTTTATAAGGGAGCACATAGAAATATCTATGAAGCTATGTTAGTGGCCTATTCTAGAGGAGAAGTAATAGATCCTATAGTTTTAATAAACACATTAAAAAAACAGAATAAGTTTGAAGAAAGCGGTGGAGAAGCTATTTTATATGAAATTATAGAACAGGTTCCGACTGCTGCGAATATCTTAAATTATGCTAGAATAGTAAAAGAAAAATCTACACTGCGTAAATTGGGAGATATTGGTACTCAAATAGTGGAGATGACTCATGAAGGCTATGAAGATATAGATGATATACTGGATAAAGCTGAAGGGATGATCTTTAAAATAGCTGAAAATAAAGAGAGTAAAGATGTAATAGAAGTAAAAGATATTATATCTCAAGAATATGAAAGATTGGAAAAATTAATGGATAATAAGGGAATGACAACAGGAATTTCTTCAGGATTTAAACATTTTGATGAGATGACCAATGGTTTTCACCCTTCAGACTTAGTAATCTTAGCAGCTAGACCAGCTATGGGTAAGACAGCATTTGTTCTGAACCTAGCACTACAAGCTGCTATAGAAGAGAAAAAAAGTGTTATGATATTTAGTCTGGAGATGTCAAATTCTCAATTACTTCAAAGATTTTTAGCTGCAAAGGCTAGGATTCCCCTTTCAAATCTAAGAAATGGTTTTTTAGAAGCAGATCATTGGGTAAAATTAGGATCAGCCAGTTCAAAATTAGCTGAATCTAGTATCCAAATAGCTGATATGCCAAATATAAATGTTATGGAAATCAGAGCCATGGCAAGAAGAGCCAAGGCAGCAGGAAAATTAGACATGATTATCATAGACTATCTACAGCTTATACAGGGTAGAGATAAAAATGGTGAATCACGTCAACAAGAAATCTCAGATATATCTAGATCACTTAAGATTATAGCTAGAGAATTAGAAGTGCCAGTAATAGCACTATCACAGCTTTCACGTGGTCCAGAACAAAGAGCTGATAGGAGACCAATGTTATCAGACCTGAGAGATTCCGGTGCCATTGAGCAAGATGCCGATATGGTAGTTTTTCTTTATAGAGATGATTACTATAACGAAGAGAGTGAAGATAAGGGAATAGCTGAAATTATCATAGGTAAGCAAAGAAATGGTCCTGTAGGAACTATAAAACTACGGTTCTTCCATGAGTATACTCAATTTGCAGATTATACTACAAGTATAACTTAACTCTTGAGAGAGAGGTCTTATCAAATATAGATTAAATTTTATGGAGGGGTAATTCATGAATTACCCGTACTGTAAATTTTTAGAAAAAGAGTAATAAAAGTTAGGGTGCAAGTCTGCTTTTTATAAACATATATAAAAGGAGATGTAAAAGGATGAAAAAAAGAGTAGAATTATTAGCTCCAGCAGGAAATTTTGAGAAGTTAGAGATGGCATTTCATTATGGTGCTGATGCAGTATTTTTAGGTGGAAAAGAATTTAGTTTGAGAGCAGGTGGACATAACTTTGATAGAGACGAGTTAGTAGAAGCTGTTAAATACGCTCATGCAAGAGATAAAAAAATATGGGTAGCTCTAAATATAATTCCACATAATGATGAGATGGATGCACTACCAGAGTATGTTCAATTTTTAGAAAAAACAGCTGGTGTAGATGGTGTAATAGTAGCAGATTTAGGAATTTTGGAGATAGTCAAAGAAAACTCAAACTTGCATATAAGTGCAAGTACTCAAGCAAGCAACACTAACTGGAGATCAGTTAAGATGTGGCAAGAGATGGGGGCTTCTAGAGTTGTTTTGGCTCGGGAAGTATCTTTAGAAAATATCAAAGAAATTAGAGCTCATGTTCCAGATATCGAAATAGAAGTATTTATTCATGGAGCACTATGCATGTCTGTATCAGGTAGATGTTTACTAAGTAACTATATGATAGGAAGAGATGCAAATCGTGGAGATTGTGCTCAGTCTTGTAGATGGCAATATAATGTCATGGAAGAGGATAGTAATGGGGATAAGAAACCTGTTTATAGTGAAGATGAACCTACGCATATATTTAATTCAAAAGATCTATGTACAATAGAATTTATAGATCAGATATTAGATGCAGGTGTGGACTCACTAAAAATTGAAGGAAGAATGAAGGGTATTTATTATGTTGCAACAGCTGTAAAAGTGTATAGAGAAGCAATCAATAGATATTATGAAGGAAACTTTAAATATAGTGAAAAGTGGTTAAAAGAACTAGAAACAATGTCTCATAGAAAATATACGTCTGGGTTTTATTTTAATAAACCAAATTCAGATTCACAAAATTATAACAACAGAAATTCATATAGTCAAAGTCATCAATTAGTTGCAAAAGTAGCAGAGAAACTAAGTGAAAATGAGTATATCTTAGAAGTAAGAAATAAAATATTCACTGGTGAAGAGCTAGAAGTCGCAAGTAATAACGGTAATCCAAAGATTATTGTGTTACCAGAGATGGAGATTACAAAGAAAAGAATAACAAGTATGGTAACAGATGCTAATCCGAACTCCGTTGTAAGGGTAAAGATAGATGCAGATATGAATAGACTTGATATGATAAGAAGAGTTTTACCAGAAGCAGAATAGAGGAAAAGAACGTGATGTTCTATATAGATAAAAGAAACCACAGATTATTTTAATTTCTCTGTGGTTTTGGTTTATAAAAATATTGTGAAATGAAGGTGCAAGAAATTCATGAGATTTTTAAGGAGTAAAAAAAGATGAGAAAAACAGAATTAGTAGCCCCAGCAGGGAATATGGAAAAATTAAAGTTAGCTTTTGAAAATGGAGCTGACAGTGTATTATTAGGTGGGAAAAAATATAACCTAAGAACAGGAAGTCATAATTTTACAGATGAAGAGCTAGAAGAAGCTGTACATTACGCCAAAACACATGATAAAAAAATATGGGTAACACTAGATATTATTCCACATAATGAAGAGTTAGAAGGTTTAGATGAATATGTTAAATATTTAGAAATTATTGGTGTTCATGGTGTTATGGTAGGAGATCTAGGAGTTTTCCAAGTTGTCAGAGAATTTTCTAACTTGAAGATAAGTGTATTAACTCAAGCAAGTAATACTAACTTTAGATCCGTAAGGATGTGGCATAAGTTAGGAGCTTCTAGAGTTATCTTAGCTAGAGAGATATCTATTGAAAATGTAAGGGATATTAGAAATAAAGTTCCTGAAATAGAATTAGAAATATATGTTCACGGAGCTATGCATATGTCTACTTCTGGTAGAAGTTTACTAACGAGTTATATGTCTTCTAAAGAAGAAAATTTAGATTCAAATAATGCACAGTGGAAATATTCTGTAGAAGAGGTAACGAGACCTGGAGAATATATGCC
>NZ_JBATVM010000316.1:0-5913 GCF_049671765.1 Psychrilyobacter sp. | reverse complement strand
ATATATTGTAATAGAATTAATTTATATGAAAAAAGTGCAATAATTTTTAATTACTCCTCCTTCCTTAATAAAAATACTTAATTAATTGAATCTTTCTTTTTTATAAAATTAACGACTAAACATTTATTGCTTGGTTGTATTCTCTTCAAATCATTTTCGGTATTGATATATCCATCATATTTATTTAAAAATATTTTACTATTATTTATCATAATAGCATTGTTATGTACTAAGCTAATTATAAAAATATTATTATCTATTATTATTTTTTCATCTCTTTCCATTCGATTCATTTTAACAATGAAATCTTTTTCTTTCCAAATAACATTAAAGTCAATTATTTCATTATCACATTTTGATAGAACTTTATCTGAACCTTCAAATTGAATAACTGAATCTTTATTCATAGTTTTAAATATCCCATTTATATTTAATTCTACACTATTTTTTAAAATTGATAACATTCTTTTATATCCTGTAAAATCTGAAAATTCAGATACTCCTTGGTCAATTGTAGCAGATGAAATTCTTATTCCAAAATCATCTTTATCTTTGAAATATTCTTTCGTCTTTCCACCATTCCATTTTTTAGACTTAAGGGTTTCATAATTTACTATAGTTTGCATAAAACACCTCTATTTAAATAAATTTATAGCAGTTATTATTACAGGCATTTGAACCATATCAATTAAGAATGCTCCTGTAAGTGGGACTACTAAATATGGATTAACTGTATAGCCATATTTTTCACTCACTTCTCCCATATTAAGCATTGCATTTGTAGTAGCTCCTAGACCAGAACCGCACATTCCACTCACCATAACAGCCGAATCATAATCTTTTCCTAGTAATCTAAATACGATAAATCTAGTATATAGAAACATAAATAAAACTTGAGTAAACAACATTAATATCATCGGTAAAGCTAAATCTGCTAATTCCCATAATTTTAACGAGATTAAAGCCATTGATAAAAAGATATTTAAAGATGTATGTCCTAAAATATCTATTAAATTTCTATCCATATCCATCCATTTAAATTTATTATTTAAATTATTAAATATAATTGCTGCAAACATAGCTCCAACATAAGAAGGTAGTGCCAAATTAAAATTTGATTTTAATAAAAAACTACCAAACATACCAAGAGTCATTATTATTGCTATCATCCCAATATGCTTTAATAAAGAATCAGAAGTAATTTTTCTTTCCACAGTATCATTTTTTATTCCAACTTCATCTTTTGTTTTTATAAATTTAGGTTTGAGATTATATTTTTTAATTAAACTAAAAGCTAGTGGTGCACCCAACAAACCTCCCGCTAATAATCCAAAGGTTGCAGATGAAAGCGCCATAGTTGAAGCGCCAGTTACTCCCATAGCTTCGACTGTTTGACCAAATGCACCTGCTGAACCATGACCCCCTGACATCGATACAGATCCGCCTAATACACCAAATAAAGGATTTATATGTGTAAGTTTTGCAATACTAACTCCTATTACTGTTTGCATAAAAGTCATTACTCCGCTTAAAGCCCAAAAGATTAATAAAAGTTTACCTCCTTTTTTCAACCCTGATATTGAAGAACCTAATCCTATTGTTGTAAAAAATACAACCATAAATGGAGTTTGCAATGTAGTTGTATAAGCTATACTTCCTATTCCAGTTTGTCTTAATATCAAATGTGCAATTGCAAATATTAAACCACCAATTACAGGTGCAGGAACTCCAAACTTAGAAAACCATTCGACCTTTTTCTTAATTTGTAACCCTAAAAATAATGATACTAAACCCATAGCAAGTGTGGCTATCATATCGAACGACATTAAAAATCCTAAATCATTAATACTAAAGTTCATACTTTCCCCCTTTTAATCTATTATCTTATTAATAATATACGCAACCAACCTTCCAGTTCTATTATCTATATCAAGCTCAGGGTTTACCTCAGCAAAATCTACAGCAACTACTTTTCCTGTATCTAATATATTTTCAAATAATTTTATTCCTTTTGCTTTATTTAAACCTACTGCTGATGGGGCAGATACTCCCATAGCGTCGGCTATATCAAAAACATCCATACAAAGCGTTACATATATATAATCTACAGAATTTATAAATTTTATGATTTTATTGTTTATTTCTTTCATAGAATTAAATTCTACATCTTCAGCACTTATAATTTCGCCTCCTAATTCTTTACAAGTATTAAGTAATCTTATAGTATTACCAATTTTTTGATAGCCTATAATCATATACCTATAGTCTTCTTCGCAGTCTCCTATCTGTTTAAATGAAGTTCCTGAAGTTGGATATTGATCATAAGGTCTCATATCTAAATGTGCATCAAAATTTATGATTCCTATCTTTTTATTTTTGTATTTATCACTATTTTTTATTCCTGTATAAGTTCCATATGCTATTGAATGTCCACCACCTAGACCGATAGGTATAATCCCATCATTAATTATACGAGTAACTACCCCAGAATATACATTTTGACACTCTTCTAAATTAGTAGAAACAACCTCAACATCTCCGTAATCTTTAATTTCCAAATCTAAGCTATGAATCGGCATTGAAGCCATCGCAGTTCTAATTGCATTAGGACCTTCGAAAGTTCCTAATCTCCCTAAATTTCTTTTGACACCTTCATCACACTTAAATCCTAAAAATCCAAAACTCTTAGTTTTATTAAGGTTTTTTTTATTAATTAATTGCCAGAGTCTTTGATCTTCTATTTCATTACTATCATATCTTCCCTTCATTCTTACCTCCATTGTTTTGTTTTGCTTCCATATGTTTAATTATAGCTCAATAAAATCCCAGTATTAAATATATTAAATAAATGGCAATCATTTATTCAAGTTATTACTATATTTTTGAACTTTAATGATAGAATTTACACGTGAAAAATATTTCAAAAAAAGGAAAATATTATAGCTGAATTTAAGAAAAATAATAAAATTTATATAACAAAACGCCAATAAAGTTACTTAAAATGGAATGTTTAAGAACTATCATAACTGTTAAATTTATATATATTTACTGTCGTATTTATTATTTTATTTTACAATTACCGTTTAATTTTGTGTTTATATGTTTGATTTTAGTTCGATAAAATGTTATTCTAAAATA
The DNA here is from genome assembly GCF_049671765.1 of Psychrilyobacter sp. Taxonomy (NCBI): domain Bacteria; kingdom Fusobacteriati; phylum Fusobacteriota; class Fusobacteriia; order Fusobacteriales; family Fusobacteriaceae; genus Psychrilyobacter; species Psychrilyobacter sp. The sequence goes on along the minus strand of NZ_JBATVM010000316.1, from coordinate 2,775 downwards.
TATGAAACAAATGATAATTATATATTTAAATTGACTTTATATTTTTAAACTTCTATACCATGATTTATAAGTATGAAAAATATTTCAAAAAAAGGAAAATATTATGACTAAATTCAATGAAAACGAAAGAAAAGTAATAAAATTTATACAAGAAAACCCCAATGAAGCTATTCAAAATGGGATATCTAAATTATCTAAAAGATTATTTGTTTCCAGTTCTTCTATTTTTAGGATTTCTAAAAAATTAGGTTATGATGGTTTTACTGATATGGTTCACTCCATAAAAAATGAAAAAGATAAGGATAGAAACAAATCTTTTGGTGTATCGAACACCTTAAATATATTAGATGAAAAGGATATCGATACATATATCAAATATTTAACTACAAATAAAATAGTTATCTATGGAAAAGATTTCTCAGCTATAATTGGAAAGTATATTCAAAAAAGGTTATTTACTTTGGGTATAAACTCTCATTTTATAGACTGTATAGATTTTAATCTATTTTTAGAAACTATTGGTAAGGAATATGACACCATGATCTTAATATCCAACACAGGTGAATGTCAGGACTGTTTAAATTTATTAGAAAATTCAAATGGTCGTTACAAAGTCATAAGTTTTACAGGAAAAAAAAAAAATACAATAGCTAATTATTCAGATGTATCATTTGTATTTCAAGGGATTTCTACTTCAGATCTTATAGTAAAATCTCCTAATCCTTTTTATGGAAACGTTATATTAGGATTTGAAGAATTACTAAAAAAAGTATAATAAAAAATTAAATGTTAATGATATATTAACTTAGAAGTTAAGAACGGCACTTACTAAAATAAAAAATTCTCTATTTAATCTCAGTATATAGAAAAAGATTGTTTCTAGATCTTAGAAGGTATTAAAAAAACTTCCAAATCGGGAGTTTTTCTTTTGATTAGAGTAAAGACTTTTTATAATTTTACTATTTATAAAATTAAGAAATTAGAGTATATGATATAATTAGAAAATAAGTAATACTGTAACAAAGTGGAGGGATTATATGAATAAAGAAATAATTCAAAAAGATGAATATAAAAAGGTTATCCAAGAGATAAAAACTCATATTCAAACATCTCAAATAAAAGCTTCTATTTCAGTAAATAAAGAATTGCTGAAACTTTACTGGAATATTGCACAATTAATAGTTGAAAGACAGAAATTATCTTCATGGGGAGATGGATTTATAAAAGAAGTTAGTAAGGACTTACAAAAAGAATTCCCAAATATCAAAGGATTTTCTATAAGGAATTTAGAACATATGAGAAAGTGGTATAAATATTGGATATTCAAAAATGAAATTACGAAACAAGTTGTTTCGCAATTTAAAATAGAAAAAATATTTCAAATTCCTTGGGGTCATAATATACTGATTATTCAAAAAATTAAAGATATAGAAGAAGCTATTTTTTACATAAACGGAATAATAGAAAATAATTGGTCTAGAAATGTTTTGATGAATCAAATTGAATACAATCTATATGCCAGACAAGGTGTTGCGATAACTAATTTTAAAGAAAAACTTCCTGATATCCATTCTGATTTAGCTATACAAACATTAAAAGATCCCTATTGTTTTGATTTCTTGACTCTTACAAAGGATTACAACGAGAAAGAGTTAGAGGATTCTTTAGTTGAAAATATAACCAAATTTTTATTAGAACTAGGATCTGGCTTTTCTTATGTAGGGAGACAATATAAATTAACAGTAAATGGTGATGATTTCTATATAGATTTATTATTCTATCATGTAAAATTACATTCATATGTAGTTGTAGAATTAAAAACAGGAGAATTCAAACCAGAGTATGCAGGAAAATTAAATTTTTATGTCTCAGTAGTAGATGATTTGGTTGCGACTAAAGATATAGATAAACCTACAATTGGTATATTAATCTGTAAGTCTAAAAATGATATGGTTGTTGAATACGCTTTAAAAGACATAAATAAACCTATGGGGATTAGTGAATACCAATTAACGCAAAACTTACCCAAAGAATTCAAATCTTCCCTACCTAGTATAGAGGAGATAGAAAATGAATTGAGTGAAAAATAGCAAAAGTTTTGCTATAAAAACTTAGAGGTTAAAAACAGCACTTACTACAGTGCTTGAATCCTCTAAATTATTGAAAATTTTTAGTTAGGGATAAGGAGCCACGCATGCTATAGGACTCCTCTACAATTTTATTTTAAATGTCCAAGAAAAAAAGTCTGCCATAATTTTGGTAGACTTTTATTATTAAATATAACAAAAAAACTCCTCACTTTTCTCCTAAGCTCTCCTAAAACATCCCTCTACACATTGCACCTCTACAGTTGAAATATAGCAAATAAGAAAGCCTTGAATCCTTTGAAAACATTGGGGTTGAAGGGGAGAAAACAGTTAAGGCCACTGAGTGGCCTTAAGGGGGTTAGAAATAGCCTTAAAGGTAGCGTGAGTGGCCTTATTTTACTCTGAAATTAGTGTGTTTTTATTTTTGTATCCAATAGATACTTTTCTTTTTTTCCATCAAGTATATTTTGAATTCATCTATAATAGATCTATTTATTTCTCTACCTTTTAAAAAATTATTAAATATAGTTATATCCTTGAAATAGATATCAATAGTAGCTTTGGTATAGCTGTCTTCTAAGTATTTTTTGTATTGTGTCATAAAAAACAACTCCTGTAGGAGTTTTACCACATAGAGGAGTGAAAGTTAAGGGTACTATTTTTTTATTTATGTAGTATACTCTAAGGG
>NZ_JBATVM010000315.1:0-1660 GCF_049671765.1 Psychrilyobacter sp. | reverse complement strand
TTAAAATTAATTGCCCCATATGACCTCCTAAAATTTTGGAACTCCCAGATGAAAAATTTTGTCACGAAAAAACGCTCGGGCTCCTCCCCACCGCAAAGCTAAATAAAGCTCTCACAGTACCTTTTTTTTAATTGACTTTCTTTTTTTATATGTTATGCTTAGAGTAATTACTGTTATTTTTTTAATCATGGGGAGGGAATCATTATGACTTATCTTATTGACGATACTACTCACATTATTCACACATCAATTTGTCCACATATATTATTAACTAATATGATTATGTTAGGGATATATATGGACTATGAAGAAGCACTAGCAAATGCTAAAGACCAAGGCTATTTAGAGGCTATTTGTTGTTCTTATTGCTGTTCTAGTGCACATATAGAATAAATGATTGGGCTATTTAGCCCTTTTTTTATTCATCTTCTTCATCTATTCTAACTACTTCTTTTCCTATTGCTGTTGTATCACTATGTTTCTTTTCTGTTGCATAACTATATCCAAGGATGTTGTTGATCTCCCTTATAGCACTGATCTCTGTATCTAGAGATTTCTTATTCTTTACAACCTTCTTTGTCTTCCTTCCATCTGGTGTGCTCTCCTCCACATACTCTGTCTCAGTTACACCTTCCTTGGCTCTTCTCTTTATATCTCTCAAATCATTAATCTGTGCGTATGCTCCTAATTTTGTATCTGTAATGAGTTCTTTTCTTAATTCATCTATTGTTTGAGTTAGGTTTCTAGATCGTTCTACATCATAGGTCTTAGTTTTATCTGAATATCCGGCTATCCTCTTCGCTTCTTCTGTTCCATTTCCTTCCAACCTAGCTTTGACATATTTTGTTTGCTTTTCTGTCAACCCATCAAAGGTGCATTTAATTGCATTTTTTTCTTCTACTATCTCAGCTATGTATTCTCTATAATGAACTTCATGTCTATATATCCATGCAGTGATTGTATTTACTGGTAACTTTATTCTTCTTGCAATCTCTTCATATCTTGATTTCTTAGTCTTTCCAAACTTGTTTGCAGTAAGCTGTACATACAGTTCCAGTGCTGCTAATTGATTCTTCGTTAATTTTTCTATCTTCTTTCTCACCATAATTACTCCTAATAAATTTCATATTTTCCTAATTGAATTCTATAATTCCCGTGGTATAATTTTTAAAAAAAAAGGAGGTGGTTTAAGTGGAATTCAACATTTACATTGATTTTTATATCGATACTAAAACCAATGAAATTCATCAATTTGGATGTAATCATATCTCGGATGAAAATAACACTTATTTAGGGATTTATAAAAATAAAGAAGTAGCATTAATGCATGCTAAGTTTAAAGGATTTATAAATACTTCTATTTGTAATTCTTGCAATATATAATTTTAGAATAATGATTGGGGCTACTTAGTAGCCCTTTTTATTACTCCTGAAAGTTTTCTTTAACTTCATCCCAAGAATACTCTTGACCATCTCTAATGAGTTTTACATCTTCTTTAGCCATTGCATATCTCTTCACTTCTACATCTACATACTTTGGATCAAATTCCATTAGATATGCTGTTCTATCTATCTGATCACAACTCATAAGAGTACTTCCACTTCCTCCAAACCAATCTACAACTAGATCTCCTGGCTTAGTATTGTTTAAAATTAATCT
>NZ_JBATVM010000314.1:0-3270 GCF_049671765.1 Psychrilyobacter sp. | reverse complement strand
TTTAATTCCTGACTGGCATCCTCCCCATTATTAATGGCAATATTATCTAATATATATTCCAATGATTAATAATTCTTAGTCAATCTCGACTAAAAATAGCAAATAAAAATTTGAATTCAATATGATTAGTAGTAGTATAAATCCAAAAGAATCTTTACTGTGAATGTCAGTATTATAGAAATAGGCCTGCTTTCTTTTTTTTAAAAATACAATAAAGATTTAGAGCATAAATAATTTTGAAATTTAATTAATTATACTATATAATATACTTATAAGAAAAATAATATGAGGAGGTTAGTATATGAGACGAAAAAGTAGAATTAGAATAAGAAGTAATTCCGCTTCTAGAAAAGGAGGCTTTTTAAAATTCATATTTTTTCTTATAATTATATTTCTAATTTTTTACGTATTATTTAAATTAAAATAATATGCTCTTAGAGTCATACAAGTTCCAAAGGGAGGAGTTGTTCATTTGAATAACAAAAATAAATTTATTAATGACAGTGATACTGACATAGAGAATTCCTGTAAGTTAATAAGAGAAAAAAATATACTTTATTTTATAAGAGAAATTACAAAAGCTTTAGTTTCTACTAGATCTATAGAAGAGATGTCAAAAATGGTATATACATTTTTAAAAAATAGTTATGGAGATTGTACAATTGGGTTAGCCGTTAATTATCCTAAAGAAAAAAAAATATCTGATTGTTTTTTCTTTGAAAATAATGAAAGATTAGACTTTGAAGAAATTCTCTATAGTGAAGGAAGTGCAAGTAAATTATTAAAAGCCGTTTTAAATAAAAAAGAATATATCTATGAAAAACAAACAAGAAATAGCCCTTCAGTTTTTATAGGTAGAATTCCTTCAGCTACTTTTTTTGCACCCTTAATAATAGAAAAGGATGTAATTGGAGCATTTACTTTTCAAATTTATGAAAGAGATTTGTTTTCAATAGAAGAAATAGCAGTCTGTCAAGAGCTTATACCTTTTATGACTATTGCTCTCAACAATACATTGCAAAATAAGCAAATTTTAATGACAAATAAAATTTTAGAAAGACACTCTAAATATGATGATCTTACTGGAATATATAATAGACGTTTTTTTTATGAATCTTTTCATAATATATACAAAAGTTCTATTTCTAAAAATGAAAACTCGTTTCTCTACCTTATGGATTTAAATAATTTTAAAGGTGTTAATGACAATTTTGGTCATTTTGTTGGAGACCAAGCTCTTATAGAGGTTGCCGAAGTATTAACAAAGCTTTTTTTAAAAAAAGGAGAAGTTGGTAGATATGGAGGAGATGAATTTCTCTGTGGAATAACAAAAATCTCCAAGGAAGATGCTGTTGAACTAGGTGAAAAAATTATAAAAGAGATAGAAAACTTAAATATAGTTTACAATAATTCGGGGGGGAAAGTTAGCATTAGTATTGGAATTTTAAAATTAAATTCTAAAAAAGATCTAAGAGATTATTTTTTAAAATTAGATGAAAATTTATATATAGCAAAAAAATCAACAACATCAAAAATATTCATTTCTTAAATTAAAGAGACCAAAAAAATGCACTTAGAGTTTTGTCTAAGTGCATTTTTTTTTAATGAATATGACTGTAACTTCTCATTTTTTAAAAACTTTTCTTATCTCTTGTACTGATATGTCAATCAATTTAATCATATACAAAAATACCTATTTCTTTTTAAGATATTTTCTTGTATCTAACCCTACAGCAATTATAATGATTAATCCTTTTATAATATATTGCCAATATGGGCTAATCCCTATATATGTCAATCCATAGTTTATAACAGTAAATATTATAACTCCTGTGACTACTCCACTTATCTTTCCTACTCCTCCGCTAAATGAAACCCCTCCAACTACACAGGCAGCGATAGCATCTAACTCATACATGAATCCAATATTATTTGTAGCAGACCCAATCCTTCCTGCTTCTAAAAATCCACCAATAGCATAGAAAACTCCTGAAAGAATATATACTTTCAATAAATTATTTCTTACATTTACTCCAGAGACAGCTGCGGCTTCAGGATTCCCACCGATAGCAAATATATTTTTACCAAATTTAGTTTTATTCCATAATACCCAAGTAATAATAGTTGCAATAGTTGCATATATTATCAAATATGAAAATCTATATCCTGATATCCTAAAGACCCCTTGGGTAAACTTTGAAAATCGAGGATCAAATGATGCTACAGGAGATGCTCCTATTACATCAAAATATAGTGAATTAGCACCATATACAATGATCATAGAACCTAAAGTTGCTATAAATGGTGTTACATGAAAAATTGCTATAACTATTCCATTTAATAAACCAACTATAGCACCAATAATTATAACTAACAATAAAACTGCCATTAAAGGCATTTCTCCAATACTAGGAAATACTTTAGTTGCAGCATTCGTAGCTTGTAGGAGTGATGCTGATATAAGAGCTGCCATCCCAACTTGACGCCCTGCTGATAGGTCAGTTCCCTGTGTTACAATAAGACCAGCAACTCCTAAGGCAATAATTACTCTAACTGATGACTGTGTCAATATATTAGTTAAATTTCTAACCGATAGAAATGTCGGTTCCTTCATAACTATAAATACTAGTAAAGCTATCAATACTAGGTAAATTGCATTTTCCGTTCCCCAATTCTGTATTTTTTTCTTATCCATAGTTCCTCCAAATATTATAAAAATTTAGCTGATAAAGTCATTATTTCTTCTTGTGTTGTTTTACTTGTCTCTACTATCCCTGCTACCCTTCCATTACTCATAACTAATATTCTATCTGTTGTACCCATAAGTTCTGGCATTTCAGATGAGATTATTATTATTCCCTTATCTTTTTTTGCTAATTCATTCATAAGTTGATAAATCTCAAACTTAGCTCCTACATCTATCCCACGAGTAGGCTCATCTAGCATCAATATTTCAGGGTTTGTAAGTAACCATCTTCCAATTATAACCTTTTGCTGATTACCCCCAGACAGACTTCCAATATGAGTTTTTTGAGTAGGAGTTTTTACTCTCATACTATTTATAACCCATTCTGTATCTACTTTCATCTTTTTATCATCTAAAAAATGCCCAACACCTTGGTAAATATCAACATTTGATATAACAGAATTAAAAGTTATATCCAGTCCTGAAAATATACCTGTAGATCGGCGCTCTTCTGTAACTAATGCAAATCTATTTTTTATAGCTTCATGGGGATTTTTATTATTAATGATTTTACCATCTAGTAC
>NZ_JBATVM010000313.1:0-11186 GCF_049671765.1 Psychrilyobacter sp. | reverse complement strand
TTCCTGTATGGCCATGAAGATATTGTGCTTCACCTTCGAATCCTAAAAATCTGTGTGCGTACTGAAAATCTAATTGACTTTTTGATCTCATATTGACTCCTCCTAAATATTATATTGTATTTTGCTGGCAAACTTAAACAATAATAGTAATTTTTACTTTGCTTAACTTAATCTATCGAATTATCGAGTTTTTCCACCCGTTAATACTAGTTTTAAAACACTTATCACTAGCTATTTTATTTTTCCATCCATCTAAAATAAATGTTCTATTCTCATTCTCATTAGCGACTTTATTTCTCCATCCATCTAAAATAAATCTACTATTCTTTTGTTTATTTTCTTTATTTATATTAAACCACATTTTAATCCCCCTTCACTTTAAGATAATAATAGTAACTGTTACTGTTATTAGTATCGTATATAATTTAATATTTGTCAACTTTTTTTTTAATTTATGTTAGAATATAAATATAAACTTAGTAGCAATTACTATTATTAATAAAAAAAAGGAGGAATATTATGAAGTTTTCTAAAAAAAGAGAGTTAATATTAGACTTTGTTTTAAATAATGACAAACACCTCTCAGCTGATTTTATTTATTCTGAACTAAAAAAAGATTACCCAGAATTAAGTTTGGGAACTGTTTATAGAAATTTAGCACAACTTTCTGAGAATGAACTGATAAAAAAAGTTAGTCTTAATGGTCAAACTGATGTATTTGATAAAAATTTAGAGAAACATGGACATCTTATTTGTGAAATTTGTGGATCAATATCTGATGTTGACCTTGATCCATTAGAAGAGGTGGTTCAAAAAATATCAGAAAAGAATGATATTTCTGTGAAACATTATGACGTTATATTTCATGGAGTTTGTAGTAAATGTAAAAATAATATAAAAAATTAAGAGAAAATTTTGAACTTCGAAAAAACAAAGGTTCGTAGCGAAGCGACCTTGTTTAGGCTTAAACCTAGGTTTTGAATTTAAAAAAAATGAAAAAAAGAGTAGATGCCATCTTCATTCATCTACTCTTTTTTGATTGTTTTTAAGTTTTCAAGTCTAAAACTATAATATTAGACTATAAAAGAGGATATCCGAGACCGCTTATCCCTGCCATACTTCAAGGATCGCTTCTTCAGGGAATGAACTCCGTGTTCTTCTAACCAGAGGGTCTATGGGTGGCAGAGATGGTTGAGGTTCCCCCAATCCTGTACTTATTGACTCAGCGAAGTGTTGCCCCATATGGATCGCACTCTACAGATGAAGGGGGAATATCCGAAGAGACCCAAGTAGAAAGTAGCAGGTAGTATGTAGCAAGTTAAAAAAACTTACTATTTGCTACTTTTATTTTACTGACTACTTGAATTACTGAGGTGGGGATATACAGGAGATTCTATCCAGTAGGGGTGGGGAAGGGTTTTAAGTCTTACAATGAATCGCTATTGGGAGCTTATGAGGTGCCTGTACTTTTGGCCCTAGTGACGCAGGTAGCTTATTCCTACCTAATGTTCTATGAAAAGGTGGAATAAGCTATAAAATATCATAGTCACGGAAAGGGCTATCCCTACTATCTACACCGAGCGAGAGCGAACGAGCTGAATCCCCCATATGAGTATCCCCTCACGAACGCTACCGATTAGAGGGGGTAGCCAAGGGGAGTGTGAGGGGAACGGCGAGGGGGGATGAAGTAAGCTCCCCAAGGCTGGAGATCCTCCGAGTCCGTCTCCAATAAGGACGAAAGAGAAAAGCGGATATTTGGTCGTGCAGAAGCTGGTCTCCAGCCGATCTTTCGGAGAATCACTCGGAATGTAAAACTTTAATATCTGTCTAATTGTAGTATTATAAGGTTTTTAAAGTAGGAGAAAAAAATCCCTTAAACCATTGACAGTTTAAGGGATTTTTTTTAGTTTTGTTCAAATGTAATATTAGGTATGTTAGTTGGTACTTTAGGCATTCTTCCTCCTTGACCAATTTCTTCGTTACTACACAAAACTAAGGTGAAAAACATTAAAAATCCAATGAAAATCAATACTTTTTTATTCACAGATAAAACCTCCTTTTTATAAAGTTATATTTTTAATTAAAAGTAGTGCCTCGTATTGCATATTATTATTATCATAATACTTTAATATAGAAACAATAAATTCAGAATTTAAATATTTTAATTCAAATTGTTTAATATGTTTAATTAGTTTTTGTTGCTTTAAAGGGTTGTTTCCATAAAGGGTAATGAGGTATTTAACACTATCTAAATGTTTTTCAAAATTAAAGGAAGTATTGTCTAAATTTATTTTAAAACTTATTTCTTTTTCAAACGCTTCTATAGCTTTTTCTTTATTTTTAAAAAAAAGATATATTTTTCCTATGTTCCAATAAGTTTGATAAAAAACTTCTCCTTCGAGATTATTTAGAATAGTTTCTAATTTTTTTAAACTACTCATCATAAGAATTTCATATTTCATATCTTTAGCACAAGAAAGAATATTAACATAACATATTTTTAATTCTTTATAATTTGTAGGGTCACTTACACCTTTTTTAAAATATTCAATGGCTTTTTCATATTCTCCTGAGTTTTGATAGCAAATACCTAGGTTATTGTAGGAATGATAATAATGTTTTGTAATCTTTTCCATATCAATAACAATCTCAAAACATGAAATAGCTTTACTCCATTTTTTAGTTTTTAAAAGGTTAACACCGATATTATAAGCTAAGAGTGCTTTTGTTTTATAAGGAGCTCTATCGATTTTTTTTTGATATTTCAGGTATATTTTATAGGTAAGTTCTATTTTTTCTAACCTGATGATCTCAATTAAGACAGAGTAGAAAATATCATAGCAAGAGAAATGATTTAAGAGATCGTAATAGATATTTAAAGCTTTTTCTTTCTTACCTATCTTTTGATTATATTTAGCTATAATATATCGGTATTTATAGCTATGAACTTCTTTTTCACGTCCAAACAACTCTATTTCTTCTTGTTTTTCTTTGGAATAGATAGTTTTATTTATAAGACTCTCAATAATTAGTTGATCCAGTTCCTTCTCAGGAGTGATCCATAATTCTTTTATAGTAACAGTTTTATTTATATTTCTTTCTTGAAAAATTCTATTAAAAGAATCAACCAACAAGGTAATATGTTTTTCTTTAAAAGAATTATGTCCTTTTTTTATTTTAGTTAGATAAGAAGCACTAATTCCTTTACATGCTAGTTCTTTTTGTGTTATTTTATGTGCTTTAGCTATTTGAAATATTTTATTTTTCATGAACCCTCCTAAAATGTAATTGTATTATATAGTTAATGTCCAAAAATTTCTACTAAAATTCAATTTTTAGTAAAAATTGAATAAAGTAAGACTTAAAATTCAATTTTTATGTTTATTTATATAAAAATTTGGAAAATTTGTTTTAACAACATAATATACTACAGTAACACTTGGAAGAGAGTTACAAAAATTAAAACGGAGGTCAGAAAAATGAAAGAATTAACACAAGAAGAAATGAGAGAAGTTAATGGAGGATCGGTAAAAGACGTAATAGAGGTAGGAAAGGCATGGGCAAAGATGGTCGAGCGTCATGAGAAAGAACGTAAAGAAGCAAGAGGGGATCATAAATACGAAAGACCATCAGAGACAGGAAGCGATAAACATACAGAAATGTAAATATAAAACAATATAGTCTAGAAGGAGGTAAAACAATAGAATTTACTATGGAATTAAAAAAAATTAAAAATAATATAGTAATTAGGATTTTTTTTATTGTGACTATATATCTTTCTTTTGATTATTTTACTTTTCGTTTTGCAAATTTTTTTGGTATTAATAATTGGTATATTATTTTCTTACTTAGCTATATAAGTCTTTTTTTTATATTTTTTATATTTAAACAATTGGATTTCAGAAGTCTTTTTAAGAGAACAAAACTTCCAAAAGAGATTTTCTTTTGGAAGTTTATTTATATGTATAGCAGTGTATTTATATCAAGTGTATTGCTTAAGGTTTTTCCATATTTTTTTTCAATTTTGAAAAAAAATAGTTCTTATGTTTTAGGAGATAAAAAAAATTTAACATTAATTTTTATTATTCTTCTAGGACCACTATGTGAAGAGATTTTTTTTAGAGGTATTGTTTTTAAAGTTTTTGAAAAAAATTCTAAACTGACTGTAGTTGTTGTATCAAGTATGTTGTTTGCTTTAGATCACGGTAAAGTAGGAATCCCTATATTAATTTCTGGCTCTTCATTTTATTATGGTTATGTTTATATGAAAACTGAATCACTGTGGAATACAATCATTATTCATGTAATGAATAACGGTTTGGTTGTATTTTTGATTTTGACTAAGAGCCAATTACTAGTAGAAGGACCATTATATTATCCTTTAGGTTTATCTTCTGTTATAATTAGTTTTTATGGTTTTTCTAAGATGTATAAATTTTTAAAAAGTCAACCTTAGTGGCTTAGTGTCCATACCCATCAACTTAAGATTCAATCAAAAAAGAACAAAGGGATGAAGATGGCCTTTGTTTGTTTTTTTCATTTAAATTAATTTTTATGGAAATTATTTAAAAGCTTATACTTAAATAAATAGAGTGTTGCAAAAGTAATTGAATAAAATACTCATATGTCGACCTTTATAAGCTACAGTCTTCGTTAGAATTAAGGAAGCATCGAACCTTTTTAAGAGTTCGATGTACTGATAATCATATTCAGAAATTCCTTTATTAATTTGGTTCTGTTGCAACAATTTTAATATGGTATAATCTATAAAAAACAGGAGGGAAATTATGGATTCAAAATATTTTAAGCATAAGCAATTTGAAGGTGATTTTATACTTCTTAGCGTTAGGTGGTACCTTAAATATACGCTTAGTTCTAGAGACCTTAAAGATATTATGCTTGAAAGAGGATATAAAGTTTGTCATTCTACTATTATTCGTTGGGTTCATGAATATTCTCCTCTTATTGCTCAGAAGGTAAAGAAACATCTTAAACTAACTAATGACTCCTGGAGAGTCGATGAGACGTATATCAAGGCTAAAGGTGAATGGAAGTACTTATATAGAGCAGTGGATTTTAATGGTGAAACTATAGACTTTCTATTAACGGCTAAAAGGGATAAGAAAGCTGCTAAGAGGTTTTTCAATAAGATATTGAAATCAACTAACAGTGTTATTCCTAGAGTAATCACACTAGATAAGAGTGGAGCTAACCTTTCTGCTATTAAAGAGATTAAAAGGGAAAATGATACCGCTATTAAAGACGTGGAAATTCGCCAAATTAAATATCTAAATAACATTATAGAACAGGACCATCGCTTTATAAAGAAAAAGGTTAAGTCAACATTAGAATTCAAAACCTTCAATTCTGCCAAGCGTATTATCTCTGGAATAGAAACTATGAATATGTTAAGAAAAAAGCAAGTCGATGGATTAGATCGAAATGCCCTTTTAGAATGTAAATTTATAAATAAATTATTTGGAATTAACGCTTAAAGGATATTGGGTAGCGGGAATCTTAGAACCTAATTTAATTGTTGCAACAGAACCAAATTTTTATACTAGAAAAAAATAGTTTTAAATTTTAATCGTTTTTTTATATCACGGGTGAAAAAATGAAAGAATTAACAAAAGAATAAATGTTAGTGGAGGAGGAGATCATTTTAGAGATTGAACAATTTATAGAAGGAGAATTATGAAGAAGAGACATACTTGCATATTACAACACGATACAATGGACTGTGGAGCGGCCTGTATAGCAATGATCAGTAAATATTATGGGTTGAAAATACCTATAGGGAAGATACGACAATATGCTTCTACTAATCTAATAGGGACTAATGTACTAGGGTTAAAAGAAGCCGGAGAAAAGTTAAAGTTTGATGTGAAGGCAGTTCGTGGAGAAGAAAAAGATTTTAATAAAAAATTACAAACTCCTTTTATAGCTCATATCAATAAAGACGGTTTGCTTCATTATGTCGTAGTGTATAAAATTACAAAAGATAAAGTAGTGGTAGCAGATCCAGCTGAAGGCCTTTTAAAACAAAAAAAAGATGATTTTTTTAAACAGTGGACAGGAATAATTATTTTTATGAAACCTTCTCCTGAATTTGAAAAAGGAAATGAAAAAAAAGGTATCTTTGAAAGATTTTTTAAGTATATTAAACCTAATAAAGGTCTTATAATTCATATTATTGTTGCAACTCTAATATATACATTTTTAGGGTTGTTGGGAGCTTTCTATTTTAAGTATTTAATTGATGATATCCTAGCCAATCATTTGAAAAATACACTTATAACTTTTACTGGCGGATTAATTATTTTAAAAATATTTCAATTAATACTGGGAACTTTTAGAAGCTATATAATTTTTTATCTGGGTCAAAAAATAAATTCAGGAGTAATGCTAGATTATTATAAACATGTCATAAATTTACCATTATCTTTTTTTGAAAATAGGAAAATAGGAGAAATAACTTCAAGAATAAGTGACGGAAGTAGTGTAATGGGTGCATTGACCAATACAATTTTTACTGTAGTAATAGATTCAGTTATGATTTTTGCAGTAGGAGGAATTCTTTTATCTCAAAATATAAAACTTTTTGTAATGGCTCTAATGTTTATTCCTTTGTATACAATAACTATTTTGATTTTTATAAAACCTTTCAAAAAATATCATAGAAAAGTAATGGAAAGTGACTCTCAGCTGGAATCTTATTTAGTTGAATCTTTAAACGGTGTTCCAACTATAAAAGCATTAGGAGGAGAAAAAGAGTCTTTAAAAACATACGAAGAAAAATTTTCGAAATTACTAAGAGATAGTTTTACCAATAAGAAAGTTGGAATGATATCTAGCTTTATAGAAAGTATATTAAATATATTCTCTGGAAATTTTATTTATTTTATAGGTGGATTGGAAGTAATAAAAGGAAATATCAGTATAGGGCAACTATTAACTTTCAATACTCTTTATGGGTTATTTTTTGAATCTGTAATAAATTTTGTAGACCTAATCCCTATAACGCAAAGAGCCCATGTAGCTTCTGACAGACTAGGAGAAGTTTTGGATATTGAAACTGAAAAACAAACTGGTATAGACAAAGAAGATATAAAAGGAACTCTTGAATTTAAAAATATAGATTTTAAATATGGCAACGGAAAAAATGTACTAACAGATATAAATTTTGAAATTTCTTCAGGAGAAACACTGGCCATTGTTGGGGAGAGTGGAAGTGGGAAGAGCACCTTAATAAAATTATTGATGAGATATTATGAAACCATTAATGGAGAGATAACTATTGACAACCATAATATCAAGGAAAATAATTTAAGATCTTTTAGGAAAAGGATCGCATACGTTCCCCAAGAGACATTCCTATTCAGCGGTACTCTTATGGAAAATTTAAAGTTTGGTTTTTTGAATAAAAGTGATGATGAAGTCATAGAAGCATGCAGAAAAGCATGTATAGATGAATTTATAGAAAAAGATCCTTTGAAGTATAATATGCGTATAAGTGAAAAAGGTTCTAATCTTTCAGGAGGACAAAGACAGAGAATTTCATTAGCTCGTGCCTTTTTAAAGGATTCAGATATACTAATATTGGATGAAGCAACAAGTAGTCTAGATGTAGAAACAGAAGAGAAAATAAATAAAGGGATTTCAGAGTACAGTAAAGGAAAAATGGTTATATTAGTAGCTCATAAACTAGCAACAATAAAAAAAGCTGATAAAATAATAGTGTTATCTAGCGGTAAAATAACTGAAACTGGAACTCATAGAGAACTTTTAAAAATAGAATCAGGAGTTTACAAGCGATTTTGGGATCTTCAAGTGGGTGCAACGGATGAGTAAAAAAATAATAACAATAAAGGAATATGAACTAACGACAGATTATTTTTTTAGAAAAGAATTACGCTTGATGATATTTTATATCTATTTTTTAACTAGTTTAATTATTTTATTACTTACTTGGTCATATTTTTTAAATGTTGACATATTAGTAAAATCAAGAGGTGTTGTAAGACCAATAAAAAAAATAAGCAGTGTTTTAAATCAATTTGAAGGGAACCTTACAAAAGTAAATTATCAAGATGGAAAAACAGTAAAAAAAGATGATCTATTATATTCTATCGATACCTTTATTCTTGAAAATAATTATTTGAAGAATATAGCTTTATTGAATAAAGAAAATAAAGAAATCTGTTTTTTATTAACATTAAAAGAAAGCTTAATCGCTAAAAAATCTTTCTTTAAAGATAAAGATAATGAATATTATTACCTCTATCAAAAACAAAAGTATAAAAATAAAAGGTTAGAGGCTATTCTCAGAGCAACTAAGATGGAATATTCAAAGTATAAATCTCTTGGTTCAGACTATGTCAGTGGAATGGATTTAGAGAAGTTTCGAAGAGCTTATGAAGAAGCTTTGTATGATTATAAGATGAGTGATGCAGAGCTCTTATCTAAATTAAACAATAAAATCTTTAAATTAAAGGAAAAAACAGAAAATATAATTAAAGAAAATATTGATCTGAAAAATCAAATAGACAAAGGCAGTGTTAAAGCTCCTATAACAGGGACAATACAATGCAGCAAGGTTTTTAACAAGGGAGATTACATACCTAAAGACCAAAAGGTATTAGATATAGTTCCTCAGGCCTCTAAATTAAAGATGATAGTAGATATTGCAAATAAAGATATTTCTAAAATAAAAGTAGGGCAGTTAATAAAATACAGAATTGATTCATTACTTTATAAAGAATATGGTGTTTCAAGGGGGAAAGTAGTTAAAATATCTCCTGATTCATCAAATAAGGGCAGTTTTCGTATGGAAGGAACAATTGATAGAGAGATGTTAGAAAACAATCATGGAAATCAAGAATTGTTAAAAATAGGTATGACTAGTGATATAAGAATAGTCACAACTCAAAAAAGTGTCTTAAGAGTAATATTAGAGAAATTAAATTTTATGAATGAATGATATTAGCTATAAATCTTTTATATAGCAACAAATAAAAAAAATAGGAGGAATCATGGAACAAATTATGGAACCCAAAAGAGCATCGAGCTTTATAACTTTACTATTGTTCTTCGTTTTTAGCGCTATTGGTGTTGTTATAGCTTATATGATAACGGATGATAAAGATTTAATAGGTATTATTGCATACACAGGAGTTTTTTTAGTTTTACTTTGTTATTTTCGGTTTAAAAAAGGGACATTGCAAGGTATTAATTTTAAAGTCCAAGAATTAGAATTAAAAAAAGTTTTTAAAGTTTTATTTTATTGTATAATTTATTCGATTTCTGGTAATTTTATAGAGTGGCTTTTATCTACTTATACTCATTTAAAATTTTCTAGAGTTACTGAAAATTTATAACCTTACAACAGAAATTATATAGGTTGGTTAATATTTTATATTTCTATAACTATTTTTCCTTCTGTGGTAGAAGAAATAGTTTTTAGAGGAGTTCTCTTAAAAAATTTAACCATAAAGTATGGGTTTAAAACAGCTGTTTTAGCCACATGTATTATATTTAGCTATATTCATGGTTTTTCTGATGGAACAGCTATTTTTCTGAAGGGAAGTGCTTTTTATGTAGCTTATATATATTATAAAGAAAAAAACATATTGTATCCTATTATTTTCCATACAGTTTCTAACTTCATGTGTATTTTCCCAAAATTTAATTATATTTCTGGGGATTCACCAAATAAATTTATTTTTATGTTCATATTTGTATTACCGTTTATATTAAGGAAATTATATCAAATCTTTATACTAGAAAAAAATAGCTTTAAATTTTAATCATTCTTTTTAATATCATGGGTGAAAAAATGAAATTATTTAGAATTAATTAAATATCTCGGACAGAAAACAGGAAAAATTGCAAACAAAAAATGAAAAAGTACTAAATAAAAGGACACTAGAATTCTAGTGTCCTTTTAAGGTTGGTTTTATTGGGTTTAATTCTGAAAGTTCCAAAATAGGTATTATGGAACTTTTGTTTTTAATCAATAACTTTTCCATCTTTATAATTCCATTTATATTTAATTTTTCCATCCTCATAATAGGCAATATTTTCACCATTTTTTAATCCATTTTTAAAATTTCCTTTATATCTAATGTTCCCATTTTCATAATAATCAATCGCTTCACCATGTTCATAGCCGTCTTTATAATTTGTTTTTTCTTTTATTTCCCCTGTTTCAAAATAGGCAATAGTTTCTCCGACTTCTATATCATTTTTATAATGTACTTTATAATTGAGTTGTCCATTTTCATAATAAATAAACCATTCACCATTTAATTTATTGTCTTTATAATTTTCTATTTTTTTTATCTTACCGTTTTCATAGTAGGTAATAAATTTACCGTTTTTATTATTTTCTTTATTTATTTTTGTTTCCATTATATCCCTCCTTTTTTGATGTTACTTCAATGAATCCTCTAAAATATTGATCTCTCCTAATTGGACTTTTTTCAATAAATTTTCTAATAGATGGTTATATTCAAAGATATTTAGTGAATCAATTTTGAGTTTATTTTTACTCATTTCAACTTCTAACAATGTTCTGATTACTTTTACCTCTGTCAAATCTACTTTTAATTTTGCTGTATATTCCATTTGATCACCTCAATTTTTATTTTCATAGGTAATATATACAAATTAATCTATTTTCCTTTGGGTAATTCATGAATTACCCCTACTTAATAATCATAGGATTTTTCAAATTCTATTAATTCAATATAATCTCTATAAATTATATACCCATAAACGGTAGATCCTGCCGCCGCCTTTCTCCAGCTTTATCAATTAAGCTATCGATAACTACAAAAATTTGCCCAGCTTCTTTCATTTTTTCAACGACAGAATAACTAACTTTAGAAACTCCTAAAGCTGTCATTTTTCCGCTACCATTAATTACTTTTTTTAATTTTAATTTTTCATAAATATTCATAGTTTCCCACTTATCTTTAGTGGGTTTTAATACTCTCTAATTTTGTTTCTAAGCGATTTTAGATTTTAATTATGTTAAACTTAACATGATATTGATCTGTTTGAGCTCTCTTAGCTAATTCTACCTGAGAAATTTTTTGTTCTTTTCTTGCTTTTATTAAGGCAGAGATGATTTCATATTCTGGACCTAATTTTTCATATTCTTCTTTAAAGTCTTTATCTTCCAT
>NZ_JBATVM010000312.1:0-2379 GCF_049671765.1 Psychrilyobacter sp. | reverse complement strand
ATATATAGATTAATCTTATAGTTATTAAGGGATGGTAAAATCAATTAATAATTATTAACTATTAACTATTAATTATTTTCCTTAGTAATCTGCATATAAAATACGTTGAAAAGAAGATAGATAAAAGATATACTAAGGATAATAAACGTTTATAGGAGTGTAAAATGACTAGTAGACAGAGTGAAGCTGTACTTGAAGAAAAATTAATAAGTCAATTGGCAGGACAAGGGTATGAAAGGATAATTATAAAAGATGAATATGACCTTTCTCAAAATTTTAGAAAACAATTGGGAAAACATAATAATATAGAATTTTCAGATGAGGAGTTTAAACAGGTAATACAATATTTAGATAAACCTGTAACTATTTATGAAAAATCTAAAAATTTAAGGGAAAAAGCAAAAATTATATTAGATGATGGAGAACAAAGGCATATAGAATTTTTTAATCAGGAAAAATGGTGTCAAAATATATTTCAGGTAAGTAATCAGATAACAATGGTAAATCCAAAAAATAAAATAGAAAATAGATATGATGTAACTATCTTGATCAATGGTTTACCTATGGTTCAAATAGAGCTGAAGAGAAGAGGTATAGAGATAAAAGAAGCATATAACCAGACTATTCGATATAACCATCAAACTATGCATAATTTATTTGGATATATTCAGGTATATGTAATCTCTAATGGAGTAAATACTAAGTATTATGCTAATAATAGAGATCTTAGAAACCTGTGGAAACAGACTTTTGATTGGACAGATGAAAAAAATAAAAGTATAACCAATTTGGATGAATTTGCAGAAGTATTTTTGGAAAAATGCCACCTAGCTAAGATGATAATTAAATATATTGTTTTGAATAATGGACATAAATGCCTTATGATTCTTCGTCCTTATCAGTATTATGCTGTAGAAAGAATTATGGAGCAGGTAGAAAATGGAAATAAAAATGGTTATGTTTGGCATACGACAGGATCAGGAAAAACACTAACTTCATTTAAAGCCAGTCAGCTTCTTACAAAAACAGAGGGGATTTTTAAAGTTTTATTTGTAGTAGACAGGAATGATCTGGACTATCAAACACAAAAAGAATTTAATAGTTTTGAGAAAGGAAGTGTAGATGGTACTGATAATACCAGTCAATTGGTAAAACATCTGACGGATCCAAATAAGCCTCTATTAATTACAACTATTCAGAAGTTAAACAATGCAATATCAAAACTTAGGCACAGTAAAAAAATGGAAGAAATTAAAGATGAAAAATTTATATTTATCTTTGATGAGTGTCACAGATCACAATTTGGAGAAACAAATAAGAAGATTAAAGAGTATTTTTCCAACCATCAAATGTTTGGGTTTACAGGAACTCCGATACTGGAAAAAAATGCTATAAAAAATCAAACTACTAAAAGTTTATTTGGGGATAGATTACATGAATATACTATAAAAGATGCTATAAAAGATGATAATGTTTTGGGATTTTCAGTAGAATATATAGGTAAATATGTAAAAAAAGAAGATGGAAGATCAGAGTATGAAATAATGGTAGAAGATATAGATACTGGTGAACTATATGAAGATCCTAAGCGACTGGAAAGAATAGTAGAATACATTAGATCTAATCACACTAGAAAAACATTTACAAAGAAGTATCAATCGATTTTTGCAATTAGTAATATTAAAACTTTAAGAAAATATTATGATATTTTTAAAGAAAAAGCTCCAGAACTGAAGATAGCTACAATATTTAGTTTTGCAGCTAATGAAAATCTGATAGCAGAAAAGTTGGAAAATGAAGAAAAAGGAAATATAGAATGTAATATTGGGATGGATGATCTAAAAGCTAGTGAGGTAGATCACGATTCAAGGGATGCTTTGGAAAGGTTTATGAAAGATTATAATAAGACTTATGGAGGAAACTATTCACTCAATGTTAAAGATGGATATAATGCTTATTTTAAAAATATAGCCAAAAATGTAAAGGAACAAAAAATAGATGTTTTATTGGTAGTAAATATGTTTTTAACTGGATTTGATAGTAAAACTCTAAATACCCTTTATGTGGATAAAAATTTAAAATATCATGGGTTGATACAAGCATTTTCAAGGACCAATAGGATATTAAATGAAGAAAAGTCTCACGGAAACATAGTTTGTTTTAGAAACTTAAAAGAACAGGTAGACGAGGCTATAACTCTTTATTCAGATGGGAAAGCCAGTGAAGAAGTATTGATGAAACCCTATGAATTTTATTTGGATAAATTTAATGAAAAGATAAAAGAACTAAAAGAGTTTGTTCCTACTGTAAACAGTGTGGATGCCCTGGAAGATGAAGGGGATAAAGCAACGTTTATAGAAATCTTTAGAGATCTCATAA
>NZ_JBATVM010000311.1:0-3292 GCF_049671765.1 Psychrilyobacter sp. | reverse complement strand
TAGGAGACGTTATATTAATCCTGGCTGATAAAGCAAAAGTAGTTTATGGGGGACTCGGAGCACTTAGATTAAAATTAGGAAATGAATTGGGATTAATCAATAAAGATAGTCATAAATTCCTATGGGTTGTAGACTTCCCTATGTTTGAGTGGAGTGAAGATGAAGCAAGATATAAGGCTCAACATCACCCATTTACATCTATCAAAGAAGAGGACATGGAAATGTTCTTAGCTGGAGACCAAATGGATAAAGTAAGAACTAATTCTTATGATATCATCTTAAATGGTTTTGAAATTGGTGGAGGAAGTATCAGAATCCACGATAGAAAAGTACAAAAAGTTGTATTTGAACAACTAGGATTGACTGAAGCTGAGATCAAAGAGAAATTTGGTTTCTTCGTAGAAGCATTTAAATATGGTGCTCCTCCTCATGGCGGATTAGCATTTGGTGTAGATAGATGGTTAATGGCAATGTTAAAGCAAGACTCTATAAGAGACGTAATTCCATTCCCAGTAACTAATAAAGGACAATGTCTATTGACTGAAGCTCCTGGAAATGTAGATATAGATCAATTAGAAGAGCTATCATTAACTAGTACTTATGAAGAAGCAACTAAGTAACGCCCTCTAAATCTCCCTCTTTATAAAAGGGGAAGACTTGGAAATTAATAAAATTTTAGGAGTGGTGAAAACCACTCCTTTTTGTATGTGTTTTTAAAATGAAAGTAGTTTCAGAAAATTTTAAAATGTTGTTTTATATCCACTACCTTGGATATAGTCAAAATATGAGTTCACTGGATTTTGGTTTTATTTCCACTAACATGGATATAGTCTTCGATTGGGAAAAAGGGTTTGGTAGTGCATTGACATAGTTTTATTTCCACTAACATGGATATAGTCTTTTGTATGGACTGATGTTTAATTGCATATAACGCTTAGGTTTTATTTCCACTAACATGGATATAGTCTTTTAGAAGCTATAAAACCGGCATTTAAAATTGGAAAAAAGTTTTATTTCCACTAACATGGATATAGTCTTTTTCTAAATATTTAATTTTCATTTTGTATTCCTCCGTTTTATTTCCACTAACATGGATATAGTCTGAAGAAGAAATAAATGAATTTAGAGAAGCTTGTCAGTTTTATTTCCACTAACATGGATATAGTCTATGGATATGTTAAGTTCTGCGGGTGATTATTTAGTGTTTTATTTCCACTAACATGGATATAGTCTAGGTAATCATTTAAGACTATATATATTATACTCTAAAATACTATTTTTCGTCGACCTTTCCTTTTTATTATTATTTCCATTATATTTTTTAAAAAATATAATGCTACTCAAAAAAATCATTGAAATTTAAAGAGCTTAATAGTTTCTGTCGATCCTCAGTACTTTTAGCCTTATCAAAGATCGACAGATATATTATTAATCTATTTTTTTGATGACAATTTTACTTTTTGAATATATTTTGTCTTTAGGTTTTTTTCGTTTAATAACTTTTCCTCTGAAGAAAATATTCTTATCATACAACCTTCTACCTTAAATTTAAAATCATCTATCGATTCTTCCATTATTACTTTATTATTTTTTAGAATTGTTTCAACTTTAAATACACCTTCATTTGATTGTAATTGTAATTCATAGTCTTTTTTCTTTCTAAATCTATTTCCAAAAGCTTCTACCCTTATAAATCTTTTTTCTTTTCTTATAAATATATCCAAAAGTTGTGCCTTTATATTTTGTATAACATACTTTCGATAGATTCCCAAAAGTTGTGATGCTTCTTTTTTCAATAATCCTTTTACCTGATTTATATAATTCAATCGCTGAAAAATACTTAAATCTTTAATTATTATTGTTTCACCATTGTCTATGAATATAGATAAATCTTTAATTTCACTCCACAGTTTAGAGTTGATTTTTTTACCATCTTCTAAATTAGATACTATTTCCATATATTTTTTAAATATATTAGGAAGATTTCTTTTTTTTAAATTGTATCTTCTTAAACTTTCCTCTTCTTGATCAAGTTTTCTTTTCTTTTCTATAGATGTTATATCCTCTTCTGAAGTACTTTTTAAGTTAAATAAAAATTGTTCTTTCTTCATATAGTAATCATTCACTATATCTACTCCTAAAATACTTTTATTTGAAGATATTGATTCTACTTTTTCTATAAAATTATCAACTCTTTCACTTAAAGAACTCCTACTCAATTTATCACTCTTATAAGGATTTTCATCATTTCTATCATTTAATAGAGGTGTTCCAGTAAGTGGATTTAAAAATAAGTTACTATAGTTTATATGTGCAATATCATTTCTAATACCATAAATTTCTTTTTCATTTTCTTTCGACTTACCGCCATTTTTCATTTGTTTCATTAGATTTGAAAATTGAAAATGCCCTGTTTTTTTTGTTATTCTCTCGATTCCCACTTCAAAAGTTATATTTTGTCGATTAATAAGTTTAAATAAAGCATGTATTTCCACATCATTTATTAATTTAAATATGTTTTGATAATACTTCATCATAGGTAAAATAATATTTTTATCAAAGATTCTCTTTTCTTCTAACCCCACAAATTGTACTATACTGACCTTTGAAATATCTATCCCTAAACTTTCATAGACTTTAGTAAAACCTTCATTAATATTGCTATACTCAATCATTTCATAAGAAAGTATCTCAAACTTTTTACTATTTTTTTCAAACAACCTTAATTTGTGAAAAAACTCATCCTTAACCTCTATATCTTCAGATAACTGATCAACATTTTTCATATCATAATAATTTTTTTTAACAAACCCTAAAAAATCACCCCTTAATTCTACAGGGATCAGTAAATAAATTAATATATACAACTTTACAAGATTATTTGATTTATCCTTCGTTAGAAACCTTTCCTCTGATTTTTTTATTTTTTCTATATTTTTTTCAAGAATACCAAAATTAAATTCATCTTTTCCTGCTGTTTCTTTTAAATACTCTAGCCACCTTACTTGAAATTCTTTTGTTGAGCTCTCTTTTGAAGGTTCAAACCAGTCTCCAAATTTCTTTAAGTCTAAATTATATTCTTTCTGTAAAAAACCATAAGCCATTTGTAGCTTATACTGAAGTCTAAATTTAGAGTTAAGTTTAGTTATTTTTTCCATCTTATCCTTTAATTTTTTCAACTCTTTATTTATATCTGTTATTGCTTTTTTATTCGAATCATTTCTCCCTACTTCAATTAATTTATTTTGCTCTTCTACTTTCTCCTTTTTTTTATTGTATAAGTCTTTATACG
>NZ_JBATVM010000310.1:0-9262 GCF_049671765.1 Psychrilyobacter sp. | reverse complement strand
CTCATATATGGCAAAGTTTGGAAAAACAATGTCTCCTATTATGAGGCCTACAGGTTTTGGGGACAGATGGGAAGCTGTAGCAGCAGTTATACCAAGTATAGCAGCTAAAGAAGTTGTAGTAGGATTTATGGCTCAGGTATTGCCTCTAAGAAATACTGAAGACGAAATTGAAGAACCAACTACTTTCACAGAAGATGTTGTAGAACAAGTAAAAGGATTAGGATTTGCTTTAAAAGATTCATTCTTAGGTATAGTAAATATAAGTGCTGTCGGTGGATTGTTTGAAGCACCTGATGCAGAGACTGTTGAGGAACAAGGGGTAGGAGTTGTAGGCGCAGTAGCAAATTTATGGGCTGGAGATAAAGAAGGACCATTAAAAGCTTACTCATTTATGGTCTTTATCTTATTGGTAGTACCTTGTATAGTTACTTTAGCAGCTATAAAACATGAATTTGGGAATAAATTTATGTGGTTTGTAACTGGGTTCTTAATCTTAGTACCGTATGTTGCATCTACATTGATCTATCAAATAGGAAGATTGTTTATTTAAAACTCTCCCTTCCCTCTCTTTGATTAAAGCGAGGGTTAATAAAATTCTCTCTCTTTTTATAAAAAGAGAGAAGATCAGAGAGAGTTAAAAGGAGTGGAGAATTATGAAAACTATATTTTTAAGTTTTGTATTATTAGGGATATCATATTATTCTTTGAGAAGTTTATTCAAATCATTTAAAGGTGAATCTAAATGTGGTGGATGCGTGAGTAAGAAAACTTGTAAAACTAAGTGTAAAATAAAATAAAAATATGTATAAAAATAAGAATAATGTAGGTATAATTTTATATCTGCATTTTTTTTAATAGGTCAATAAAGAAATAGGTGTTATTAGTGAATTTAAATATTATAGGGAAACAAAGATTTAAATATAGTTTGATAGCCAAATAAACCTAGTAAAAACAAGGGGTAGAGAAGAAAAAAAGTGTTGACATATGGAAATAATTAGAGTATATTATTGGTAAGTTAGATTAAATTTTTAGGAGGTAACACTTATGTATATTATTGATAAAGACTCTTGTATCGGATGCGGAGCATGTGAAGGAACTTGTCCAGTAGCAGCAATTTCAGCTGACACAGATGGAAAATATGAAATTTCAGATGCTTGTATCGATTGCGGAGCATGTGCAGGAACTTGTCCAGTAGAAGCTATCGCAGCAGGATAATTAATCTATAAGAAAAAAGTAGTCCTAGGACTACTTTTTTTAGTATAGATTAATTGGATATAATATCATGTTATTTTGATATAGATGATTAAACTTATCTACTCCATTCTACTACAATACTTTTTCCTGGATGTTCAATCATATTTTTAAAAAGTTCATAGTGACTATTTACTACGATAAACTGGTCCTCTGTTATAATATATTCTTTAAAAACCCTATCGATATCTTCCAATTCATAAGTATTTCCATCGGAGAAATAATCCGATATAAACCAAGTAGCGTTTTCTCTCACTTTTTCTAAATTTTCCCCATTCCATACTTCTAAAAATTCCTTTATCTGAGAAATAAATAAAAATTCATTCCTAACAAGAATTCGATAACTGGTATCGACTTCTATTCCTTCATAAGTGCCATCTTCAAAGCCAACAAATATATCGTAGTCTAAGTCACCTTCTTCATTTTCGTTTTTTCTAGAATTAATCTTAATTAAATGCAGCAACTCCTCGCTATCTATAATTCTTTTATCAGACATAAATTTTCCCTCCTCGGAACCATTTATAGAATGCATAATCACATTCAATTTTTCAGGTGTTTTTTATTCGGATCCATCTTTTTAATAATATACCTTTAAAAAATAATATTTCCTTGTTAAAATTATATAAAAGAGGAGGCAGATATGAAAATAACTACATTAGTTGAAAATAATCTATGGAGTGGTCAAAAAGAAATATGTAAGGAACTAGGAACGCAACATGGCTTGAGTCTCTACATAGAGACAATGGATAAAAAGATATTGTTTGATACAGGAAAAGATGATTTGTTTAATAGGAATGCTGCGATTTTAGGGTTAGATATAGGTGAAGTTGATTATTTGGTATTATCCCATGCTCACTATGATCATATAGGAGGTTTAGAATTTTTTTTAGAGATAAATAAAACTGCCAAGATAATAGTTAGTAGGAGAGTTCAAGAAGAAGTCTATTCAAAGAGATTGGGATTTTATAAATATATAGGGATAAAAAATGAAGTTTTAAAAGAAAATATAGATAGATTTATTTTTATAGATAAAGAGTTAAAATTAGATGAAAATATAAGTTTTATGATGAATGTTTATCATGAAGGGAAACCTCTCAAAGGGAATTCACATCTTTATAAAAAGTGTTGGGAAGACTATACTCTAGATGAATTTTCTCATGAGATAATTATGATAATTGAGGAAAAAAAAGATGAGTTAATAGTATTTACAGGATGTTCTCATGGGGGAATATTAAATATGGTAAAAAGTGTGGGAGAACGATTTTTACATAAGAAAATAATGGGATTGGTAGGTGGATTTCATCTTCAAAATAATATAACTAAAGAATTGGCTGAGTCTAGAGAAAGAGTATTGAATATAGGGGAAAAGTTAATGGAGATACCTCATATCTATACAGGACATTGTACTGGGAAAAAAGGGTTTGGTGTTTTAAAAGAAATATTGGGAAGTAAAATAGAAGAATTTAATACAGGAAAAATCTTTGAAATTTAATGATCTTCTTCCTTTTTATAGAATTTTACGAGTATTAAAATTAATTTTATTTAAAACTTGATTTCAAATGTAGATTATTATAAGGATAAAACAAAGCAAATATCGAAAGTGATGAGAGGATAGAAAATAAATAATATTAGTTTATACAAAGTACCCTCTCATAAAATTAGGAGAGGGTATTTTGAGTTTATTTATTTTTTAGCCAGATAGTATACATCCCTTCAATACTTAAATTTGGAAGATATTCGTCTATAGAGTTAACTTCCTTGCTAATGATTTCTCCTAAGCCACCAGTGGCGATAATATAGGTATCTGGATAGATCTCCTTAATCTTTCTGATGATCTCTTTGATCTGACCTGTATATCCATAAAAAATTCCAGCTTGAATTTGTTCAACTGTATTTTTCCCAGCTATAGTATGAGGATTTTCAAACTTCACTTTAGGTAGCTGAGCTGTATTCCCAAAGAGAGAATTTATAGACATATTTATTCCAGGGAGGATACCTCCACCGATATAGACTTTATCTACAAGGATCTCATATGTAGTCGCCGTTCCAAAATCAAAAACTACAAGATCTTTATTTGGATGTAATTTTAATCCTTGCACTATATCTATTATTCTGTCAGCTCCGAAACCAGAACTATTTAATCCTTCTGCAAAAACAAAAGGTAGTTTAAGATCTAAATTTATAATTAATGGAGACAAATTAAAATATTTCTTTGCTAGATAATTACATATTCTAATAAGTCCAGGGACTACGGAGGATACTATAACTCCCCGTACATTAGTTAATTTGATCTCATTGAAATCAGTAATATTCTTTAAGTATGAAAAAAGTTCATCTTCAGTGATATTATCCTTTGTAGCAATTCTAAAACTGGTGATTAAATTTCCATTATCATCTAGGACTCCAGTGACAATATGTGTGTTTCCAATATCAAATGCTATTAACATGATATCCTCCTTCTTATACAGGCATAAAAGTGGTAATTAGGTGAAAATAAACAATCAATGCTAGTACATCTACAATTGTTGTAATTAATGGCCCAGCCATAAGGGCAGGGTCGAACTTTAGTTTTTGTGCTCCTAGAGGCAGGATTGCTCCGACTAATTTTGCTAAGACAACAGTAAAAAATAAGGTAGCTGAAACTACAAATGCAATTTCTAATTTATTAGCTCTTCCAAAAAGAGTGATTTCTAAATAATATAATCTTAAAAAATTAGCAATAGATAAGATAAGAGCCACGATAAAGCTGACTTTAAATTCTTTTATCATTATCTTAAGCCAATCTCCTAAACTAATATTTCCTAATGAAAGCTCTCTGATTACAAGGGTAGAAGTCTGAGCACCGGAATTTCCTGCTGTATCCATCAATAGTGGGATAAATCCATTCAATATAGGGAGAAGAGCCAAAGTGTGCTCATATTTCCCAATTACTCCAGAGGTAAAAGATGCTGAAATCATAAGTATTAGGAGCCATGGAATTCTTTTTTTTGCCATTTGGAAAGAGCCTACATCCATATATTTATCTGTAAGAGGAGTGAT
This sequence comes from Psychrilyobacter sp., assembly GCF_049671765.1. NCBI lineage: Bacteria > Fusobacteriati > Fusobacteriota > Fusobacteriia > Fusobacteriales > Fusobacteriaceae > Psychrilyobacter > Psychrilyobacter sp. The sequence goes on along the minus strand of NZ_JBATVM010000310.1, from coordinate 4,972 downwards.
AGCAGCCATTTTTTGCATATCTTCGGTATTTTCATCCTCTATAACCTCTACGATATCGTCTATAGTAATTATTCCAGTTAAGCTACCTTCTAAGTCTACTACAGGAATAGAGATAAGGTCGTATTTTTTAAATTTATCTGCAATTATTTCTTGGTCATCCATAGTATTTACAGTGACTATATCATCGGATATATATATATCCGATATTTTTTGATCTAATTCAGATAAGATAATTGTTTTTAAAGATAAAACTCCTAAGAGCTTTTTATGTTTATCTGTAATATAAGCAGTATAGATACTTTCTGAATTTTTACCTATACTTCTAATATGCTTTAGTGCTTCGCTGATACTCATATTTTCTTTTAAAGAAAGGTATTCAGTAGTCATGAGACTACCTGCCGATTCTTCTGGATAACTTAAAAATTGGTTTATTTTTTTTCTGTCTTCAAGGGAAGATACTTGTAATATTTTGGTCACGATATTAGCGGGCATCTCCTCGATTAAGTCTATCAAATCATCAAAGAATAATTCATCGATTAATTCTGTTGTTTCTCCTTTAGAAAATGAAGTTATCATTGCTAACTGTTCTTCTGATTCTAAATAGGAAAACGATTTTACTGCCAGTTCTTTTGGTAATAGTCTATAGATTAGAATTCCCTCTCTAGTGGGGACCTCACTAATAATCTCACTAATAGTAACTGGGTTTAATTTGATCAATTCTTCCTTAAGGTAGTTAAACTTTTTTTCTTTAATTAACTCTAAAAGTTTGTTTTTCACATATAATCCTCCTTTTGTTTTACATTTGTTTCATCACATCCAGTTTGCGTATACCATCGTCCATATAACCCAACTCCTCTTAAAGTAAAATTTATTTTGTACTTAAAAAATGTTATTAAGTAACCCACTTATTATAGTATAGATAACAAATATCTTCAATACTTTTAAAATATATATAAGAATATAAAAAAATTATGTATAATATGATAATGAATAAAAAATCAAAGCCAAAAAATGAAATTAAAAGTAAGAATTCAAGCTGTATAAATTAGATTTATATTAGGGGAAGTTTTAGGTTATTTAGCTTAAAAAAGGAGAAAAAGATGAGAGCAACAGGAATAGTCGTGGAATATAATCCATTTCATAATGGGCACAAACTCCATTTGATGGAAGCTAAAAAAAATGGTGATTTGGTTATAGCAGTTATGAGTGGTAATTTTTTACAAAGAGGGGAACCTGCCATATACGACAAATGGACTAGAGCTAATATGGCCCTTAAAAATGGAGTAGACCTTGTGGTAGAACTACCTGTATTTTATTCTGCCCAAGCAGCAGAAATATTTTCCCATGGAGCTGTGGATATTTTGAACAAACTAGGGGTAGAAAACTTAGTTTTTGGTTCAGAATCTTCAGACCTAGAAAAATTAAAAAAAATTGCATATTTACAGATAGATCAAAAGGAACTTGTAGATGAAAAAATAAAACAAAAAATGGAGGAAGGAATATCTTATCCCAATGCTATAAATTCTGTTATCGAGGAAATTTTAGGAGAGAAAGGTATCTTGAAACCCAATGATATATTAGGAGTAGAATACATTAAAGCTATCAGAAAATTAGGATCATCTATGGAAGCTAAACTCATAGAGAGAAAAGCTGTAGGGTATCATGCCAAGGAAATAATAGATGAGATTACCAGTGCAACCTCCATAAGGGCCATGGTAAAAGAAGGTAGAGAAGAGGAAATAAAAAAAGTCATGCCAAGAGAAAGTCATGACCTCTTAGGAACTCCTACATATCTAGAGAATTTTTATCCTTTGTTGAGATATGAGATTTTAAATAACTATGAAGAACTTAAATTTGTTGCAGATATGGAGATAGGTTTAGATAATAGGGTTTTTGAGATGGCGGTAAAATATTCAGATTTTTATGATTTTTATAAAAATTTAATGACTAAAAGGTATACCAATGGAAGGATACAGAGGGTGTTAACCCATATTCTTTTAAAGATAGATAAAAAAATAATAGATGAAACTAAAATTGGGATTACATATGTAAAAATATTGGGATTTTCAGAAAAAGGGAGTAGATACCTCAAGGAAAAAAAAGATACCTTTAGGATAAAGCCTCTATCGGGATTAAAAAATGTAAGTTTGATCTTAGATGAAAGGGAAAGGGAACTCTTGAATTTTGAAATAAAATGTGACAGAATATATGGGATAATTAATCCTTATGAGGAGAGGAAGTTCCCTATAATAATAAAATAATGAAGAATAAAAGATTTCTGGAGGGGTAATTCATGAATTATCCGTACTTCCATAGAAATACGACAAGGAGGGAAAAAATTGGAACAGACAAAATTAAGTTTGAAATACCAGATATTTTATGGGGTAGGAGTCAGCTATGCCATAGTGGATCAGATATTTGCCCAGTGGGTGCTATATTACTATCTGCCACCTGAAAATTCAGGATTAACACCAATAATGGCACCAATATTAATATCTTTAGCATTAATTATATCTAGATCTGTAGACATGATTTCCGATCCTTTGGTGGGGTATTGGTCTGATAAAGTAGACACTAGGTGGGGAAGAAGGATACCGTTTATAGCAGCAGGAATAGTACCGCTAGCACTGTCTACTATTGCATTTTTTTATCCAGTGTTAGGAAATGAATGGATGACTTTTATATATTTAATGTGTACAGGGTCTATTTTTTTTGTGTTCTATACTATAGTAGGAGCCCCATATAACGCTATGATCCCGGAGATCGGAAATACCAAGGAAGAAAGGCTCAATTTATCTACTTGGCAGTCTGTATTTAGATTATTATATACGGCATTAGCTATGATTTTACCAGGAATTTTGATAAAAGTTATAGGTGGAGGAAACACTCAAAAAGGTGTTAGAGGTATGGTTATTGTATTAGCTTTATTCTCTATTCTACCAGCTCTAATAACTATATTTGGTGTACCTGAAAAAAAATTATCACATGGAAGAAAATCTACAGAATCATTAAAAAATTCAATCAAGATAATATTTGAGGATAGATCTTTTATCTATTATCTACTAGGACTACTTTTTTTCTTCGTAGGGTTTAATACTCTTCGTGGAACTATGAACTACTTTGTAGAGGATGTTATGGGACTTGGAAAAGAAGCAATAACTTTGGCTTCAGCTATATTGTTTGGGATGTCAGCATTATTTTTCTATCCAACAAATAGACTTTGTAAAAAAATAGGATATAAAAAACCAATGCTAATTTCGTTAGGTATTTTAATAATCACATCACTACTTATGAACTATCTTGGTCGGGGAGTGCCTGTTAAATACGGATTTGCATTATTTGGATTGATTGGAATACCAGTTGCAGGTGCAGCGTTTATCTATCCACCGGCAATGCTAAGTGAAATAGGGACACGTATAACTAAGGACAGTGGAACTCAGGTAGAAGGAATGTGCTTTGGCATTCAAGGTTTTTTTCTTAAGATGGCATTTTTGGTTTCAATAGCGACTCTACCAATATTATTAGTAGCAGGATCAGGAAGTTTGATGGAGGCTATGACCTCAAAACCACAGGGAGTAGAGAGAAGTGGTGTCTATGCGACTACTATATTCTCTGCAGTTTCTTTCGGAATTTCTTTTGTTTTTTATTATCTTTATCCAGAAAAACAAGTGGAGGAGGATGGAAAGAATAGTTAAAAATTAAGCAATACTTAATTTTTTTATGAAAAAAATAGGAAAACCATTGATTTTTCTTGACTTATATGTTATTATGAGTGAAGCTAATGCATTTTTTTAGTGACCTCCAAAATTAATGAATTTTTTTTAATTAAAAGGGAGATTATAATCACTCTAAAAGGTCTTAGTGAGTAATGATTGGGAGGAATATAATGAATTTAAGAGATAGATTGATTGAAGAATGCAGAACATATCGTAGGGAAAATGGGGTAACACAAAGAGAATTAGGAGAAAAATTAGGGAAACATACTTCAGCAGTAGGTAGATTTGAAATAGGAGCTATTGACCCTAGATTAAAATTTGTACAAAACCTATTAAATGCTATGGGTAAAGAGATTATAATCGTAGATAAAGTTAGATAGAGAAAAGTTAAGGATTAGTATAGAACTAATCCTTTTTTTATATTTAATAAAATATATATAGGGACGAAAGTCCTGTTTATTAGAGTGATATTGTTGTATAATACTGAAAGTTTATAAAAGGAGTGGTGAAGAAATGAAAAAAATATTAACACTTATAATGGTTGTTATGGCATTATTATTAACAGCATGTGGTGGAGAAAAAGAAGGAAAGGTAGAAGATAATGGAGAATTAAAGATAGGATTAGTACTATCTACAGGTGGATTAGGAGACAAATCATTTAATGATTCAGCTTATTCAGGTCTAAAAGAAGCAGAAGAAAAATTAGGGGTTAAAATAAAATATGTAGAACCGGCAAATGTATCAGAATTTGATCCATTTTTAAGACAGTTTGCAGAAGCAAATTACGATCTAATAATTGGTATAGGATTTCAAATGAGAGATTCTATAGTTAAAGTAGCAGAAGAATATCCAGAGGTACATTTTTTAATGGTGGATGAACCTATTGATATGCCAAATGTAATATCGGCGACATTCAATGAACCAGAGGGGTCATTTGTTGCAGGAGCGTTAGCTGGAATGATGACTAAAACAAATACAATAGGATTTATAGGTGGGATGGAAGTACCACTTATCAAAAATTTTGGAGATGGATTTATGGCAGGAGCAAAATATATTAATCCAGAAATAACTACATTTGAAGCATACGTTGGTGGAAATAGTCCATTTAATGACCCAGCTCGTGGAAAAGAAATGGCATTATCAATGATAGACAGTAAAGCTGATATTGTATATCAAGCAGCAGCGGGATCAGGGATGGGAGTATTTGAAGCAGCGAAAGAAAGAGGTATATATGCTGTAGGTGTAGACTCTAATCA
>NZ_JBATVM010000309.1:0-20332 GCF_049671765.1 Psychrilyobacter sp. | reverse complement strand
TCTATCCCGAATTACGTGTACATTCAATTCCTAACTACTAGAGGAGAGCTGTTAAAACGGCTCTTTTTTTACATATATTTTTCTACTTGTTCTGGATAAATTATCACTAACATTCTTAATATTTTTTATTGGTTCCCATCAATAATCTATAATGTCTTTTAGGTATTCCCTAAAACACATGCCACTGCCTAATTCATCTCTGAATTCATTGATATCATTCCCATCTATTTTTATTGAATATAAATCTTTGTCCTTTCTATATTTAAAAATTTCATTTGGAAAAAAATATTTTTCTTTAGGAATTTCAAATAGATATAACTTGTTTAATTTTCTATCATTTAAAAGTAAGTTTAATGTCTTTTCAAATTTTTTTGGAGTTGGTTCAAGCCACCATTCTCCAGTTGTTTTATTTTTATTTGAAAAAATAATATCTCTAGATTTAAATTTTTTATTTTTTTCTCTATTAACTATTTCTATAGCTTTACATTTCTTTATTTTTTTATCTGATTTTTCAATATTTAAATTTTCTATATCTGTTAATTCTTTCAATTTTTCAATTTTTATTTCAACTGTTTCGATTTTATTTTGCAGTTGAATAAATCGTCTTTCTACTCTTTTGAGTTCATTTTTTTTTATTTTTAATCTTTCTTTTAATTCTTCTATTTCTTCTGTAAACATATTTCCTCCATAAGAAATTTTATATATTTATTATACCACAACATTAAAAAATAATTAAAATACAATTAAAAAAAATTATATAGGAAATATAAATACAACTCTCTAAAACTAAATAGCACAAATATTTTTTAGGGCAAAAAGAAATCAAAAATAAGATTGAAAAAAATCAAGGAATATGATAAATTTATTCGAATATAAATTATTAGGAGAGTGAAATTAAATGGATTATGTGATTCAAATATTTATAAATGCTATGACAATGATTGCCATATTGAACCCATTTGGAAATGTGCCGTTATTTATAGGATTGACAGAGGATATGGGAAAAGTTACTAGAAAAAAGTTGTTTAAAGTAATTGTTATTACTGGGTTTTCAATAATGGCGTTATTTGGCGTTATAGGATCATTTATGATGAATAATTTTTTTAGAGTAGAGATGAAAGAAGTTAGGATAGCAGGAGGGATAATTTTAGTTATTGTCGCTCTAAAGAATCTATTATTTCCAAAGAAAAATAAAAAGAAAGATGAACCTCAAGAAGAATTAACAGAGGAGGAGGAAATTAAGCAAGGTTTAGTCCCCATGGCTTTCCCCATGTTAGTTGGTCCAGGTTCACTAGCAGGAGTTCTTCTTATAAGGCAAGAAGCAGGAGTGATCTCTAGTACTCTTTCCTGTGTAGTTGTATTTGTGATCATCCATCTTATGTTTTCTGCAGCAGATCTTATAGAAAAAATATTTGGAGAATTGGTTTTATTTGTACTCTCTAGGGTAATGCAATTATTCATAATGGCTGTTGGAATAAAAACTATTATCAGTGGTCTAACTATGGTTATTCAGGGTATAGGAGGTTAAGATGAAAAATATGATATGATGATTTTATCAGGAGGGATGTCTGGAACATTAAATTTAGACTCATCTAAGGGACTAAAAAAACAAATTATAGATTTTGATTTAGAGGGTAAAAAAATAAGTGAAAATTAGCTTCTGACATTTTATTTTAAGGCCTTGACAAATGGTTAGATATTACGTCTTTATGAGTAAAGTTTAAAACTTTTTAAACTTTAAAAAATAGTAAAGATGTAGTATAATTATTGTAATGGGCAAGATTTATATTAGTAGGAGGATTTAAAATGGGATTATTCGATTTTTTTAAAAAAAATAAAGAGGAAAATTATATTGAAATATACTCACCGTTAAATGGTAGAGTTATTGACTTGTCAGAAGTACCTGATGAAGCATTTGCACAAAAAATGATAGGGGATGGATGTGCTATAGAGCCTACAGAAGGATCTGTTCATGCTATAGCTGATGCTGAAATCGATATTTTTGATACGAATCATGCTGTTAGTTTTGATCTTGAATGTGGATTAGAAATGATAGTACATTTTGGAATAGATACAGTAAAATTAGATGGACAAGGGTTTGAAAGACTAGTTACTCCTGGAGATGTAAAAGTAGGAGACGAATTAGTTAAATACAACCTTGAATATATCAAAGAAAATGCAAAATCTGCAAGAACTCCTATAATCATATCTAATATGGATGAAGTTGCTGAGTTAAAAATAGTAGCTACAGGAGATGTAAAAGTAGGAGATCTACTAATGAAAATAAAATTAAATAAATAATAAAGTTTAAGGGATAAGAGATTATCCCTATTTTTATACAAAAAACTCAATTAGGGGATTAATAGATAATCCATTAATCCCCTAATTGAGTTTTTACATATACTTTTTAAATACTTCCTTTAATTTTATAACTCCATCTTCAATACTTTCGATCATAACTTTATCTTGATAGCTGTGACTATTTAAGCTCTTATTATACATAGGGTCATAATACTCTATCATTATTTGACGAGCAGCTTCTCTTATCTCACCTTTTTCTACTAAATTAATAAATTTAGTATGGGCGCTACCATCCATATATCTTTTTAGTTTTTCTGCTACTTCTAACAGGTTCTTCTCTAATTCATTGATACCAGTATAATCATCCATAATGATATCTAACCTCATCTCTATAGGAGCTTCTACTAAGATTTTTATTCCCTTTTTCATTGTATCCCAAAATGGATCTGGAATATGAATAGGACCTATTTTTCTACTTTCGCCTTCAATTATTATCACATTACTTTTTCTATGTTTAACGGCATCATATAATATAGATTCAAAAGTTTTTTGACTTCTATCTTGAGTTATTCCGATATGACCAAAGTGAGAGCCTCTATTTTTAGCCATTCCCTCTAGGTCAATGGTTTCAACACCTATTTTTTGTAGTTCGTTCAATATTTTGGTTTTCCCTGTACCAGTTTTCCCATGGAGAGTTATTAATTTTACTCCTTGAACTATACTTTGGAAATCTTCCATAACGAAAGATCTATAAGATTTGTATCCTCCACTAAGTCTTGCAGTTTGATATCCCATAGATTTAAAAAATGAAGTCATAGATCCACTTCTCATTCCACCTCTAGCACAGAAAAATATGATACTATTGTATTTTTTTGAGAGTTCGCTTATCTGTTTAGTAATATCTCCTAGTCTTTTAGAAATAGCTTCGATTCCCAGTTGTTTTGCCTTTTCTTGAGATTCTTTCTTATATGCAGTTCCCACCATTACTCTCTCTTCATCTAGTAATACTGGTATATTAATGGCTCCTGGAATTGTTGATTCTTGATATTCCTTTGGAGTTCTTACATCTATTAAGATATAATTATTTTTTTCTAATAATACCTTATAACTTATTTCGTTTTTGTTCATGTCATCGTATATATTGGTTTTCAAAAAATTCACCTTCCTTCCCCATATTATAACATAGTAGAGGTTAAAAGTTGATATGAAATAATTGTAATACATATAATTTTTTTATTTTTCTTCTTCCTTCACTCCGCATTGAGAGATAGTGCAAGATTTCCCATTACATTTCATAGTGCCAGCCACTCCTACAATGGTAGAGTTTTCATAACTATCTTTCAAAACTACTGTATTTCCACCGATCTTGGTTCCCTTAGCAATAGTAATATTTCCCAAAACCTTTGCACCGGCACCGATAATTACATTATCTTCAATAGTGGGATGTCTTTTCCCAGAATCTTTGCCAGTTCCTCCTAGAGTAACTTGGTGGTAGATAGTTACGTTGTTTCCTATTATAGCTGTTTCACCTATGACTACACCCATCCCGTGATCAATAAAGAGTCCTTTCCCTATAATTGCTCCAGGATGGATCTCTATTCCTGTAAAAAATCTAGAAATTTGAGATAATAATCGAGCTAAAAAGAAAAAATTTCTTTTAAATAGTCCATGAGCTATCCTATAAATAAAGATTGCGTGGATAGATGGGTACAGTAAGAAAACCTCTAGATTAGACTTTGCAGCGGGGTCTATTCTTCTTATGTTTTCTATATCGTGCTTTAAATTTTTGAACATTATCCCTCCGTATTCTATATAATTATTTGCTTATATACTAATGTATTTCCATTGAGATGTCAAGAGAAATAAGTTGTGATCTATTTTTTATATTATTTTGTAAATACCCCTGTAGATATATACTTTTCTCCACCATCTGGAGCTACTGTTACTATAATTTTACCTTCTCCTAACTTCTTAGCTAATATTTTAGCTGCAGCAATATTCGATCCACTAGAAATCCCTAAATAAAGACCATCACTGTTCAATATATTCCTAGTTATTTTATAAGCTGTTTCATCATCTATAGTAATAACTTCATCGATAATAGATATGTCCAATATTTGAGGTATAAATCCTGCTCCAATTCCTTGGATCTTATGAGGCCCACCATTCCCACCAGATAAAACTGGGGAATTGGACGGTTCCACTGCTACAACTTTTATATTTTTATTACGTTCTTTTAAGTATTTTCCAGTTCCGCCAAGGGTTCCGCCGGTACCTACTCCTGCAACGAAACAATCAATTTGTGGAATTTGATTATATATTTCTATTCCCGTAGAAATATAGTGGGCTTTTATATTAGATTTATTTTCAAATTGATTTGGAATATAGTATCTACTATTAGCTTCTGCCATCTCATAAGCTTTATTGATAGCTCCTGTCATCCCCTTTGTAGGGTCACTTAAGACTAAATTTGCCCCATAAGAACTTATAATATCCTTTCTTTCTTGACTCATACTAGAAGGCATAACCAAAGTTACTTCATATCCCATAGCTTTTCCAATCATAGCTAAAGCTACTCCTGTATTTCCACTGGTAGGTTCTAAAATAATATCTCCTTGATTTAATTTACCATCTGCTTCAGCGTCTACGATCATTTGATATGCTGCTCTATCCTTTATAGACCCACTAGGATTAAATTTTTCTAATTTTACATATATATCGGAAAGACCTTTTTCTTTTTTTAATTTAACCATTGGAGTATTCCCTATTAATTCAACAATATTGCTATACATCTGACTACCTCCTATTTTCCTAAATAAATCTGTTAAATATTATTCTAAAGTCATCTTATCATTAACATAGTCTAGTAGTCAAGAATTGAAAACCATATTTTAAAAGAATATCTTGACTTGATGTGTCATTTTTGATAAACTAACTTTTGTTAATGTTATAAAAATCAAATTAAATATAAAGGTGGTAAAAATTATGAAAAATTACGTATGTGAAATATGTGGATATGTTTATGATCCAAAAGTTGGAGATGTAGAAAATGGAATAGAAGCAGGAACTAGTTTTGACAACTTACCTGAAGAATGGATCTGTCCTCCATGTGGAATGGGTAAAGACGTATTCGCAGAAGAGAACTAAAATTTAATCCCCTCTAGAAATTTCTAGGGGGGATTTTTTTATAGTTATAATTAAGTTTTATATAGATTCAGAGAGTTCTTTTAAAATTTTAATTGTTTTTAAGATCTCTTCCATTGTATTATAGTGGGAAAAACTAAACCTTACCATTCCAGTTTCATTTGTTTTAAAATCATTATGCATTAAAGGAGCGCAATGTATTCCAGATCTTGTAGCGATTCCATAATCATAAGATAAGACTTCAGCAAGATCGCTAGAAGGAACTCCTTCTAAGTTTATAGTAACTATAGGAGAACGATAAAAAGTATTGAAATCTCCATATATTTTTACCTTTGGGAGATCTTTTATTCCTTCATAAAAAGTCTTAGCGAGAGCAAGTTCCTTTTCACGAATTATATCTATACCTAAATTAGCGATATATTTTAAACTGGCATTTAGTCCGGCTATCCCGTGGATATTAGGTGTGCCAGCTTCTAATTTGTCCGGCATAGTTTTAGGGTGCTCCTCTGAAAATGAATGAGATCCACTTCCTCCTACAAGATATACATCTAGATCTACTTTAGGAGATACATATATTCCTCCTACTCCTGCAGGACCCATAAGTCCCTTATGTCCCGTAAAACAAAGGATATCAATATTGCTTTTTATTACATCTATAGGAAATACTCCCAAGCTCTGTGACCCATCGACAATGAAGATAAGATTATTTTTATGTGCGACTTTTCCTATTCGAACTATATCTAATAAGTTTCCTGTTAAATTAGAAGCATGAGTGGTTACAATGACCTTAGTGTTTTTCACTATGTTTGCTTCTAGTTCGTCATAGTTTATATTTCCAACTTTGTCTGAACTAATAAATTTTACTTTCACTCCATTTTTTTTTAATTTATATATTGGACGAAGTACAGAGTTGTGTTCTAGAGTTGTAGTGATTATTTCATCTCCCTCTTTGAGGTCTAATCCTAGTATGGCCATATTCAAAGACATAGTAGAGTTCCCTGTAAATGCAATGTTTAATGGATCTTCTACACCAATTAGTTTGGCTAGTAATTCCCTTGTTTCGTAGAGGACCCTAGATGAACGAAGAGAGTACTCATGTCCTCCTCTACTTGGATTTCCAAAACTATTTAGTGCTTCTACCATGGCTTCTCCAACGGCTTTTGGTTTTGGTAGTGTAGTTGCAGCGTTATCAAAATAAATCATAATTCTTTCCCACCTTTTCATTTAATTTTTATCTAGGTTCATTCTATCTTATTTTGATTTAAAGGTAAAATGTTAATTTAATTTATTTTTTAGTTGTTATTAAAATGAGTCATTATTTGAATGAAATAACTATGAAATGTGGTGAAGGAGCGTTTTATTTTTGAATAAAATATTTTTTTAATATAAAGGAATTATATACTTTATCAAATTTTAATGATTAGAATAAATATAATTTTAGATTTGATCCTAAATGTTATAGATTTTTTCAATTATATAAATGTCTTTTTCCAAACTTAACGTATCATTAGTGTGCTTAAATGATGATTTCTAAACTAAATTAATTTTTTTACTAGATAGCGGTTTTTATAATTAAATTATAATAATATGGGCTTCACATTAATTGTTATAAAAGATTCACATGATAAATAGGTAACTTATATTTTGTATATTTTTTGTATTTAATTCTAACTAAATTATATGGTATAACTTCATTGTGATAAATTAAATATAGGGTATTTAATTATTTTTTTAGTAGAAGACGGAGGAAAAAAATGAAAGAATCAATAGAAAAATTTAAGAGTGATTTTGGTAGATTAAGAGTTAGAGCAAAGGCTTCAATTATAGGAGGAGCTTTAATAATGACCTCTATTGGGGTTATTAATTTATCATTTCGTTTTCACATATAGGAACAGTTGGTTAATTAAAAAGAACGTGTTATAACGTTAAGATAAAAAAAGCTAAGGAGATTCCTTAGCTTTTTTTATCTTAAAAATTTTGAATAAATTTTTCAATATACTGAATTGAATTCATTGAAAGGATAACGTTTTTATTTTCTTCGGTTTCTAGAACAATAAATTGTTCATTTGAAGAAATGATTTTTACACCTTCATATTCAATGCCGTACTCTTTAGAATAATTCATAATATTGGTTTTAATATTAACTCTATCAAAACCAATTGATTTACTCAAATCTAGCATAAGCGACCTCCTTTAAATTCTGAATGGTGTGTTTCAAGACAATAAAAATATCTTGTTAGACTTTCTTGAACTGCACTATTTAGATTTTATCTGAATATTGATTTTTATTTAGACATAATTCACTAAAAGCCATGAAAATATAAATTTAATTAAACATCTGATTTTTAATTAAATTTTAATTAAATTATACTCTTTGTTGTCGTTTATTTCAATAATTTTTTTTAAATTTAATAGGATTTTTAATCTTTAAAATTAATGTATATTCAGTATTAAATACCAATAATTTAGTATTTATAAGGGCTGCAAGAAATTTTTAATAAATTCATATTTAAAATTATATTGACATTTATCTTATGATGTTGTAACATCTATCTAATTGAACAGATATAAAACAAACTTAGGAGGAAATATGAAGAATTTTCAATGAAAGTGACAATTGCTTAAAACTTCCGGTGGAAGTTACAAGGTCTACTGCAAATGGATAACATGAATAAAACTAGTTTAGATAAATTAATATCTTTCTTTTCCTGTAGTTTTAAAACTACACCTATTCATTCTTTTTATTGTACAGATCATTTTTTACATTTTTAAATAAATTTCAACTTTTTACGAACCAAATCCCAAAGGGAGTAACATTTTTATGCCACTAGTCATGGGGGCTTTTTTAGATGGAAAATTATCAAAAGTAGAGGTAGAGAACCTTCTTTTTTAATTTATCGAAGAAACATTTCATAGATAAATTAAAGTCTATAAAAATTTAGATTATACCTAACTGGATGAAACATCACAGTCCTTTTGTTGTGCCATTTTTTAAAATCAAAATAAATTAAATAATATAAGGAACTAAAATTATTGTAAAGTTAAAAAAATATAAGGAGTATTGAACAATGATTAGATACGTAATAAAGAGACTATTTATGCTTATACCGGTAATAATTGTGGTAATGATCCTATCTTTTTTGATTACCCATATAATGCCTGGAGACCCTGTTAGGATGATGATGGGGGATTTTGCAACAGAAGAACAAGTATCTGCGATGAAGCATCATCTAGGATATGATAGATCATTTTTTATACAGTTTGGAGAGTGGTTTTCGAGAATAATAAGAGGGAATTTAGGAGAATCTTTATTTTTACATGAAAAAGTTTCAACGGCTATTTTTTCAAGATTGGAACCAACATTTATGCTAGCCCTTGTAGGAGAAAGTATAGGACTATTGATAGGAATCCCCCTTGGAGTAATAGCAGCAGTTAAACATAGAAGCTGGATGGATCAGTCCGCAATCGGAATATCTCTAGCAGGAGTTTCAATACCTAGTTTTTGGCTCTCTATTATGCTTATATATTTATTTTCTGTTAAACTTCACTGGTTTCCTGTACAGGGGTATGTTTCTATAGAAGAATCAGGGATAGGAGTCATAAAATATCTTGTTCTGCCAGGATTAACTCTTGGGTTTATGCAAGGAGGAATAATAGCTAGAATGACAAGGAGTGCAATGTTAGATGTACTCAGACAAGATTATATAAGAACTGCCATGGCAAAGGGAGTGTCAGAAAAATTTGTAATTATAAGACATGCTTTAAAAAATGCCATGATACCTGTTGTAACAGTTTTAGGATTTAGCATGGCTGTACTTCTAGGAGGAACATGGATTGTAGAAACTGTATTTAATATCCCAGGAACAGGTAGTCTCGCAATTAATTCTATAATGAAGAGGGATTATCCTGTAATACAGGGAAGTATGATATTTACAGCTTTGGTTTATGTAGTTATAAATATAATCGTAGATGTGAGTTACGCAGTTTTAAATCCAAAGATTAAATATAAATAAAAGGAGTGTTAACAGTGAGTAAAGATATAAAACAAATGATTTTAGAAATTAAAAAACATCCTTATATAGCCATAGGTGGAGTAGTAATAATAGTGATTTTCTTGGCTGCTGTGGCTGCTCCTCTCCTAACAAAATTTAACCCTTTGGAAGTAAATGGAAAAGATAGACTTTTACCTCCTTCATTGGTACATCCCATGGGAACAGATCATTTTGGAAGAGATGTTATGAGCCGATTGGTTTATGGAGCAAGGATATCTATGGAAGTTGGGATTTCAGTAGTAATACTTAGTACATTCATGGGTGGATTAATAGGGCTAGTAGCAGGATACTATCATAAAGTAGATAATTTTATTATGAGGATTTTAGATGGATTCATGGCATTTCCAGGAATAATAATAGCGATAATTTTGGCTGCTGTTTGGGGAGCTGGAAAATTAAATATAATACTGGCACTTTCCTTTGCTTATTTTCCTCAGATGGCAAGAGTTGTAAGAGGCTGTGTTCTTACTGGAAAGGAATGGGAATGTGTTGAATCTGCCAAATCTTCAGGAGCTAAAGATGGACATATACTTTTTAAGTATATATTACTCAATTCATTGTCGCCTATAATCGTTCAGGCTACATTTACTTTTGCTGTAGCAATATTAGATGAAGCAGCACTAAGTTTTTTAGGGCTAGGAATTGAACCACCATTTCCAAGTTGGGGTGGGATGATTACTGAAGGAAGATCCTTTATGAGTATAGCTCCTTGGGAGATGATATTTCCTGGAGCGGCTATAATGGTTACTGTTTTGGGACTCAACCTCTTAGGAGACGGACTGAGAGATTATTTAGATCCAAGACTTGAGGTATAGATCTATTGAATGTCTATAATTAAGAAATAAGAGGAGATAAGTATGAAAGGTGAAATCGAAAATTTAAATAGTAGAAAAAATAAAAATAATGCAGAGATGAAGGATGTTCTTGTCCTTGCAGCTGCGGCATTTTCAATAATAGCTCCCATTGTTATCTTCTCTATGTTGGGAGTAATGGCAGTTTTCATGTTACTAAGTGTTTTATTTTAAGAAAGGCTGTAGAAATTAAAGGAGAAAAAATGGAAAAATTATTGGAAGTAAAAAAATTAAAAACCTATTTTTATAAAAATCAGGAGGTAATACCGGCAGTAGATGGTATTAGTTTTTCTGTGGGAAAAGGAGAAACTGTAGCAATAGTAGGAGAATCAGGAAGTGGAAAGAGTATCACAGCATTGAGTATTTTAGGGTGTATCCCAACGCCTTCAGGAAGGATCGAAGGTGGAGAGATAATCTTTGAAGGAAAGAATTTATTTGAAAAGTCTAAAAAAGAGATGAGAAAGATAAGAGGAAATGAAATATCTATGATATTTCAAGAACCTATGACATCTTTAAATCCAGTATATACAGTTGGGAGACAACTCAGTGAGGTATTTGAACTTCATCAAGGGACAAAGAGAAAAGAAGGGTTTAAAAAAGCCATTGAATTACTTAGGATAGTGGGGATACCGTCTCCTGAAGAAAGGGCAAAACAGTACCCACATCAAATGTCTGGTGGGATGAGGCAAAGGATAATAATAGCCATGGCTCTAGCTTGCAGACCCAAATTAATAATTGCAGATGAACCGACTACAGCCTTGGACGTGACAGTACAGGCACAAATTCTTGATCTTATAAAAAATCTAAAAGAAGAGATAGGAACATCGATGCTTTTGATAACTCATGATTTAGGTGTAGTAGCTGAAATGGCAGAAGAAGTTATAGTGATGTATGCAGGAAAAGTAGTGGAATCAGCAAGGGTTAAAGATATTTTTAAAGACCCTAAGCATCCTTATACCAGAGGATTATTAGCTTCTATGCCATCTTTAAACAATGCAAATAAAAGATTAAATACAATAGAGGGGACTGTCCCAAAACCTACAGAATTTCCTAAAGGATGCCGATTTAGTCCTAGGTGTGAATTCGCAAAAAAAATATGTAAGGATTTAGAGCCACCTCTTTGTGATAAGGGAGATCGGTCTCTCAGTTGCTGGATAGAAACTAAGGAATATACTGAGGAGGTTAAGAATGAATACTCTGCTTAAGATAGAAAATGTTTCTAAATATTTTCCAGCCTCAGAAGGAGTTTTTTTTAAAACAAATAAAAAAGTAACAGCTCTAGATGGTGTGACTTTTGACATTAAAAAAGGCGAAATTTTGGGAATAGTAGGAGAATCGGGATGTGGAAAATCAACTTTAGGTAGGGTTATACTCCGGCTTTTAGAAGCTGATTCAGGAAAAATTTATTTTGATGGAAAGGATATACTATCTCTTTCAAAAACAGAGATGAGAGAGGCAAGAAGAGATATGCAGATAGTATTTCAGGATCCCTTTGCATCACTAAACCCTAGGATGAGAGTAGCAGAACTAATAGGGGAACCTCTTAGGTTACATGGCATGAAAGACGTCCATGAAATAAATAGAAGGATAGAAGAAATAACTGAACTGGTTGGATTAGATAAATATCATTTAAAAAAGTATCCCCATGAATTCTCTGGGGGACAAAGGCAAAGAATATGTATCGCTAGAGCCTTGATTTTAAAACCAAAATTAGTTATATGTGATGAGGCAGTATCTGCTTTGGATGTATCTATACAGAGTCAGATAATAAATTTATTGAATGATTTAAAAGATGAATTAGGTCTTACATATATGTTTATATCTCATGATCTTTCAGTAGTAAAACATATAAGCGACAGAGTAGGAGTTATGTATTTGGGTAAAATAGTAGAAATAACATCTGTAGAAAATATCTTTAATGAACCTAGGCATCCTTATACACAGGCTTTGATTTCTGCAATTCCAGTTCCTGATCCAAGCATAAAGAAAGAAAGGATAATATTAAAGGGAGATGTGCCAGATCCTTTAAATATTCCTATGGGGTGTAGATTTCATATGAGGTGTATCCATTCAGAAGAAAGATGTGAAAGGGTAGAACCAGAATTAAAAATAAGTAAAAAAGAACATTTTGTAGCTTGTCATTTGATCGATGAAATTTAAAAAATATAAGGGGGAAAAAAATGATAAACATAAAAATTAAAACAATTTTAAATTTTGTTTTAACACTAATTATTGCTATAACTTTTGTAGCATGCTCTTCAGACAAAGATGATAAGAAAGAAAAACAGGGTGTAGTTAAAAACAGTAAATTCGGCGGAACCATAGTTGTGGCACAAAAAATGACACCTCCTCATCTTGATAGTGATAAATCTACTGATTGGGCAATATCTTCAATAATGAACCATGTTTATGAAGGCCTATTTGAATTTGATGCAAATTTTGAGCCTCAGCCTTATTTGGCCGAAAGTTATGAAATTAAAGATGGAGGAAAAGTTTATGATGTAAAGCTTAGAGAGGGAGTTCTTTTCCATAATGGAAAGGAGATGACCACTGAAGATGTAGTAGCTTCATTTAATAGATGGTTAAAAAATAACGATGCAGGGAATATGATAGCTCCTTATTTTGATAGAGTAGAAGTAGCTGGTCCATATGAACTCAAATTTATATTTAAGAATCCTTACGCTCCTTTTATTAGTATATTAGGATCCCATGTTTCAAATCAAAAACTTGTTATAAGACCAAAAGAACTTATAGAAAAATATGGTGATAATGTAATGAGTGAACACATAGGAACAGGTCCATATAAATTTGTAAAGTGGATACCCGATCAAGAGGTTAGATTAGAAAGATTCGATGAATATGTTCCTAGTGATAAACCAGCATCAGGTCTTGCAGGAAAGAGAGTAGCATATGCAGATAAAATAATAATAAAATCGGTTTCTGAGCAAGCTACAAGAATTGCTGGAGTTCAAACTGGAGAATTTCAATTTGCTGAAGAAGCTCCTCAAGATCAATATAAAATACTTGAAGAAGATCCCAGTGTAGAACCTGTAATAGTAAAACCAGATGGGATGGAAATGCTAATAATCAATTGTGGGACGCCTCCATTTGATAATATATATGCAAGAAGAGCTCTCGCAGCATCAATAGATATGGAAGAACTTGGAAGGACAATGATAGGGGATGAAAATTTTTGGAATGTAGATGGATGTATATATCCTAAAGGTACAGTATGGTATGAAGAAAATTCAGGAGCAGGTGTATATAACAATCATGATCCTAAAAAAGCCAGAGATCTCCTAAAAAAAGCTGGTTATGACGGAACACCTATAGTAATAGTGAGTGGACAAGATGACAAAGTAGAAAAATATGGAGCAATAGCCTTAAAAGGACAGCTTGAAAAGGCAGGGTTCAATGTTAAAATTGAGCTTTTCGACAGACCTACAGTAGTTGAAAGACGTTCAAAGAAAAAAGGTTGGAATTTACATTTTTCTTACTTTTATATGGCATGTCCAGATCCTCAGGTTGAAGGAGCATGGACAGGAACAAATGCATGGATTTCAAATTGGGATGACGATGATTCTCATGCCATGGACAAAATCTTTGAAAGAATGATGATGGAAACAGATAAGGAAAAAAGATTTGAGATAGTAAAAGAATTTTACAGTAAAACATGGGAAACACTGCCATATATAAAGACTATTGAATATAGTAGAATGCATATAGCAAATAGTTCACTAAAAGGATATGCTAACTCATGTCAGCCATTCTTTTGGAATACATGGATAGAGAAAAAATAGAATTTGATTTTATTTAAGGGAATAGTTAACATAACTATTCCCTTGAAATTTATTTGTTGAAGAAGGATTAGATAAGATCTATCTTTATTGAAGAGGGGTGATGTTCATGAAAAAAGAAATATATATAGATGCGGTAAAAAAAATGAATTGCGTTTTAGATTTAAAAAGAAAAGTAGTAGGAGTAAGGTTTTTATTTACAAAGGAGGAGTTTGAGAGTGCACAAGCTCCTCGACAAAATGGAAAATTAACTTATTGTAAGATGATTAATCGCGCAATGGATGGGTCTCAAATTAAAGCAGATTTTAATAATTTTGGATGTTTTGCAGCAGCTCGAGTTCTTGGGATTGTAGACCTAGATGACTGGTATACTTCGGGCCATTACTATGGTAAGTGTGGTTTATATCAAGATATGCCCACAGCAAAAGAAGTTACTGATAATATTTCCAAGTGTAATCATAAATCTTACGGTGTAGAGATAATGCCTTTAGAAAAATTTGATATAGAACCACATGTAGTAATTATTGCTACAAATACGTTTAATACAATGAGATTTATCCAAGGTCATGCCTATAAATATGGAACACATAAAGGGTATAAATTCTTAGGAAACCAAGCTATGTGTGCAGAATGTACTGCACACCCATATGCTACAAATGATATTAATATTTCCCTTTTATGTGTAGGGACTCGAAAAAGTGGATTTAATGACGATGAAGTTGGAATAGGAATATCATTTCGAAAATTTTTAGAAGTTGTGGATGGACTATGTAAAACAGTTACACCAGCTGAACCTAATCGAAGGAAAAAAGAGATTGAAGAAAAGCTTGATGAACATGGGATCTCAGATGTTAGCATAATATATGATAAAAATTATGGGGATGGAATGCACAAACATGATTTTTCATATTTTAAAAAAAGAGATGAAGACTAAATCAAATATTTTTTAATATATATAGAAAGAAGATGTTGAACAGAGTTTAACTTATAAAATTTAATAGGAAGGAAAAAAATATGAAAAACATTATAAAAGAAGTAGGAATTTTAATTTTGGCGGCATTTTTACTTGCAGCAGGGGTATATTATTTTTTAGCTCCAAATGAAATAGCAGCAGGAGGGACTACAGGGATAGCCATAATAATAAAAAATTATTTTCCAGGTGTAAATATAGGATTTTTAATGATGATTATGGATGTAGTGTTATACATAATAGGATTTTTTATTATAGGGCCTGTATTTGGAATCAAGACTATATTTTGTAGTTTTACAACTTCATTTTTTATATCTATGATGCAGATATATTTTCCGATATCAACTCCTATGAGTCACGATATATTGATTCAGCTCATATTTGGAATATTGATGTGTGGGACTGGTATGGCAATAGCATTTGCACATGAAGCATCTACAGGAGGGTTAGATATAGCAGTAAAAATAATAAATAAATATTTTAAAATAAAAATAGGCCATGCTGTATTTTTAGTAGATATGTTTATAATATTGGCTGCTATAAAAACTTTTGGAGCTGAAAAAGGAATGTATGCAATGCTTGGAGTATGTATGCTTTGTGTGAGTATAAATATTATTATGGAAAAATTTAACCTTTATCAACAGGTTGTCATAAGTAGTGAGAAAATCAAAGAAATTAGAAGCTATATAGTAAATATATTTGGAAGTAAAATTTCTATATATTATGGAAAAGATGGATCTTCTAACTGTAAAAGTGCAATAATAATGACTGTTCTAAAAAAAAGAGAGTTTTTTGAACTGAAAAAATATGTAGATTCTATAGATAAAAATTCGTTTATAACTGCTCACAATATAAATGAGATCCATGGAAATGCTTATGTAACAAAGTAAAAATGATAAAAAAAACTAAATTTATTTAATTAATTACAGTGAGTAATATAATATTTATATATATTGTATCAAACTTTGATGATTAAAATAAATGTAGTGTCAAAAATAATTTTAAGAGTGTAAATTAATATTTAATGTGTCTTTTATTTTCCCATACAAAATGTTTCATTAAACTATTTAATAGATGTTTCTGAAACTAAATTAAAAAAATTAAAAAATCGCAAAGCCTGTGATTTAAATATCTAAATATGCGATTTGAATAAAAGAATAATATAGATTTATTTGATAAATGAATAGCTTAAATTTTGTATATTTTTTGTATTTAAACTTTAATTGTATTATATGATATTATTTCATTATAAGAATTAAATATAGAGAATTTATATTTTTTTAATGAAAGATGGAGGCAAGAAATGAAAGAAGCAATGGGGAAATTTAAAAATGATTTTGTTAAATTAAGAATGAGAGCAAAGGCTTCAATTATAGGATGGGTACTAACAATGACCTTTATAGGTTTAGTTGATTTATCTTTTCGATTACATGCATAAAAATAGTTTATTAACTTAAAATTATAGAACTAACGGAATAAAATAAGGGAATAAGCGGAGGTGTGTCCTTCGCTTATTTTTATTCGTCCCCCCAAAAAAAATAGAATAAATAAAAAATATAAAACTTTAGATCATCTCTATTTGAATGTTTTTTCTAGATAGAGTTTTAATATATTTATATTATTTTTAAAGATAATAATAATGGGAAAATAGATAATACAAGAGTTATTTTTTAAAAATATCATTAAAAATAGTACTATAATTAAAATTTAAAATAACCTTAAACTTAATTTTAAAAATTAATTTTTAAAAGACAAACGTTATTTTTGAACAAATTTAAAAATATGGTATAGTTGAATTATTAAGATCATCGTTAAATTATTCTCAATATTGTTTTGAATGAGACTAAAGAATATTTGATTTTATAAGTTTAAGAGGAGATGGTTAATCATGGATTTAAAATGGTTTAGAGTTCCAAAAGATATCGTATTTGGACAGGGAACGCTAGGATATTTATCGACTATTAGTGGTAAAAAAGCAGTTTTAGTAACTGGCGGTAATTCTATGAAAAAATTTGGTTTTTTAAATCAAGCCAAAGAGGAACTTGAAAAAGGAGGAATGGAAGTCATGACAATAGATGGTGTAGAACCAAACCCATCTATAGATACTGTTGTTGATGGCGGAAGAAAGATGACTGAATTTAATCCTGATTGGATCATAGCAATTGGAGGAGGTTCTGCATTAGACGCTGCTAAGATAATGTGGGTATATTATGAATATCCAGAAACTAAATTTGAAGATCTTGTAGCTGGTAAATTTCCAATTTTAAGAAAAAAAGCTAAACTTATAGCTATTCCTTCTACAAGTGGTACAGCTTCAGAAATAACTGCATTTTCTGTAATAACAGACACTGCAAATAAACTTAAATATCCATTGGTATCTTATGAAATTACACCAGATATTGCTATTTTAGATCCGATTATCCCTTCTAAAACTCCGGCTTATATAACTGCTAATACAGGGATGGATGTAATGACTCATGCGATTGAATCATATACTTCTAATGCTGCTACTTGCTATACCAAACCATTATCAATGGAATCAATTAAGATGGTTTATGAAAGTCTTATACCTGCTTATGAAAATGGAGAAGACTTAAAAGCCAGAGAGAATATGCATAATGCATCTACACTTTCAGGAATGGCTTTTACAAGTGCTTCTTTAGGAATTGTGCATAGTATGGCTCATAAAATTGGTGGAGAATTAGGAATAACTCATGGACTTGCAAATGCAGTATTATTGCCATATATTATAGAATATAACAGAAAATCTACAGATGGATTTAGTGAAATAGAAAAAATGCTTGGTGTAGATGATATTGTGGCTACTGTTAAGAATATGAATCAAAAAGTAGGTATTCCTCTATCTTTAAAAGAGATAGATGAGGTTGATATTTCAGAAGATAAATTTAAAGCTATCCTTGAAAGAATGAGTCTAAATGCATTTAACGATCCTTGTACTCTTACAAACCCAAGAGATACATCTTCAGAAGAGATTAAAGAACTTTATTTGGCAGCATATTATGGAACAACAGCTAAAAATATATAATTTTTTTGAAATATTTTAGTTCTAAAAAATAATTTTAAATACAAAATGCTCTCAGAAAATTCTGAGAGCATTTATTTAATTTTACTACTTTATTAAACTTCCAATGGTTTCTAATATATTGTTATTTTCTTCTAAAAAATATGGAATAGGAATGAGTTTTTTCCCTTTAAAATCTTGAAAAATCAGATCAAGAAATAAATCTTCCTTATCCTTTCTACCTTGCCAAAATGGATCGGAAGAATCTGGGAGGAGTCTGTTGATAATAATTTTATCAATGTTAATTCCATATTCATCTAAAGTTTTGACTGCTCTTTTTGTTTCTAAGAAAGATAATTTTTCAGCATTCATGACAAAGTTAAAAGAAACTCTAGAAGGATCCATGAGAACCTTACTAATATCAGATATCCAGTTATGTCTAGATTCTAAAATATTTAAAACACTGTCATCAGAAAATTTATTTTTCTTATTGAACTTCATATTTTTTAACATGAGAATTTTTTTTCTTTTCTTTATAAGACTCTCCATCCATGTATTCATAGCTGTAGGAAATGTAATGAGTCTCAAGGTATGTCCTGTAGGAGCAGTATCAAAAACTATATAATCATATTCTGTACTCTTTAAAATTAGTTGACTTATTTTCTCGAAAATAGCAGATTCATAGGCTCCTGGAGAGATCCCAGCATTATCTAATTGTTTTTCTACTTCACATAAAATAACTGGACTCAGCATCTCACAACATTGGTTTTTTATCCTAGAGATGTATATATTGGATTCTTTTTCTCCATCGATCTCCAAAATATCTAAATTTTCAGAAAAAGTATAGAAATCTTCATTTTTTTTAGGAGGGATACCAAATAGATCCCTAGTTGAGTGTGCTGGATCTGTAGAAACTAATAATACTTTATATTTTTTAGAATATTTCCATGCCAGGGAGGAGGCACAGGTAGTTTTTCCAACTCCTCCCTTTCCTCCTACAAAAATTATCTTATTCATTGTTTCACCTTCCAGTTTTTAGAATAATTATAGTGGACATTCTGTAACTTTTTCTTCCCAAACACTTTTTCTGTCGATCATCTTTTCTTCCCAAAGGCCTAGTTCATCTCCTAAATAGGGAAGTAATTCTAAGGTGTAATAGTTAACCGGAAGCTCAACTCCTAAGTTTTCAGAAAAACAAATAAATAAAAATTCATCAATTTCATCTACTAAAGCTTCATCTATTTTATTTGTAGACAAATATTTATAGTTAAAGGCTCCTTGAAAAAATAATTTTATATTTTTTATAAATTCCATTTTGTTTTTTATATTCATTTTTACATCCTTTTGGATCTTTATTAATAATAATATCAATAATTTTACTATTTACTATCATTTTCTATATCTATAATTTCAGTTTTATCGGCAAAAGCTTTTTTAGCTTCTAAGATAAGTATAATTGCTAGAATAAATAAAGCTACTGCAAATCCCAAGAGGATATAGTTGTTTAAATTAGCCTTAATAATGAGAGTTAATGCACTTAATGTAACGGCAAACATAAAGATCATAGGGTATAGAGCCATCTTATATTCTTTCCCCATTTTTTTCAACCAAACAGCTATTGCTAATAGAGCCAAAGCGGAAAGTAATTGATTTGCTGCTCCAAAAATTGGCCATATAGTTGTCCAACCGTTAAATCCTAAAAAACCACTTATTAAAACTGTTATAAGTGTAGCTGTATATTTATTAGTTAATGGATTATCTTGAGATTTTATATCTGCTGCCATTTCTTGAAAGATAAAACGAGCTAATCTTGTAGCTGTATCTAATGATGTTAGTGCAAATGCTGAAATGGCAAGAGCTGTAAAACTTTTTCCTATACTATACTCTACTCCAAAAGAAGTCATAAAAGTACCTAAACCATCAGAGAAAACATTGATAGGTCCTCCTGCTCCTAAAAGACTAGTGAACTTACCTTTAGATAAATAAGCCACGGTTATTATAGCAATAACGGCTAATACTCCTTCAATCAACATAGAACCATACCCAATAACTTTAATATCTTTTTCATTGTCTAATTGTTTAGATGTTGTTCCTGAACCTACAAGAGAATGGAATCCAGAAACGGCACCACAAGCTACAGTAACAAATAACATTGGAAATAATAGTTTTCCATTTATATTAAATGAAGTAACAGC
>NZ_JBATVM010000308.1:0-14453 GCF_049671765.1 Psychrilyobacter sp. | reverse complement strand
AGTGAACACAGCGTATGTAACAAATAATACAGATATAACAATAGAAGCAGTTAAAAAATCTACTGAAATTACTAATCTGTATAGAAAAGCAAGGAAAAGTCATTTAGAAAGAATGGGTAGTGATAAAAAACAAAGACCTATGCTAAGTACAGGACATATGGATATGTTAAGTCACTATAGACGTTTGAGTGATCATATGTTAACTGTAGTAGAAATAATGAATATATAGAATAAAGAGAGAGTTTCCAAATTTATGGGGAATTTCTCTTTTCCTAAAATACGGAATGCGGAAAGTGAAAAGTCGGAAAAGATACACTAATTGAAATAAGATTAGTATTATTTCAATTAATATGTTACACTATGACGTTAATTTAAATAAAGGTGGACTCAAAGTGTATTGATTTTAAGATCGAATGAATGCCCACGTATGGAATAAATTGCTGATAAAAGCATTATATATAGCATAAAATTTGATCCTGCCTTAATAAAACATAAGGATGTGAAATATGGAAACAATGGTAGAATTTAGAAAATTAGGACTGTCGGATAAAACATTAGCAGCGTTAGCAAAAAAAGGATTTGAAAAACCAAGTCCAATACAAGCGCTTACAATACCGGCTCTTCTTAACGGTGAAAAAGACATAATAGGTCAAGCACAAACAGGAACTGGTAAAACAGCAGCCTTTTCATTACCTATTTTAGAACAAATGGATGAAAGTAAAAGAGGAGTAAAAGCAATAGTTTTAGCTCCTACAAGAGAGTTAGCTATTCAAGTAGCAGATGAGATCAATTCTTTAAAAGGAGACAGAAGATTAACTGTACTTCCAGTATATGGTGGTCAAGCAATGGATCAACAGATCAGAGCTCTTAGAAGAGGAGTAGATATTGTAGTTGGAACTCCAGGAAGAGTACAAGACCATATCAGAAGAAAAACTTTAGTAATAGATAACTTAGATTTCTTTATCTTAGATGAAGCAGATGAAATGTTAAACATGGGATTCGTAGAAGATATAGAGACTATTTTAGCATCAACTAATGATGATAAGAAAATGTTGTTTTTCTCAGCAACTATGCCTAATGAGATTTTAAAAGTAGCTAAAAAATATATGGGTGACTTTGATGTAATGAGAGTTAAAGAAACACTTACAACTAACCTTACTGAGCAAATTTATTTTGAAGTAAGAGATGGAGATAAATTTGAAGCTCTTTGTAGAGTAGCAGATGTAGAAGTAGATTTCTACGGAATCGTATTCTGTAGAACTAAAAATGATGTAGATGGTGTAGTAAGTAAACTTGTTGAAAGAGGTTATGAAGCTGAAGGAATCCATGGAGATATATCACAGGCTCAAAGAGAAAGAACTCTTAGAAAATTCAAAACTAAAAATGTAAACATTTTAGTAGCTACAGACGTAGCAGCAAGAGGAATAGACGTAAATGACCTTACTCATGTAATCAACTACTCTATACCACAAGAAGCTGAGGCATATGTACATAGAATTGGTAGAACTGGTAGAGCAGGTAAAAAAGGTGTAGCTATAACATTTGTTACTCCTAGAGAAATGGGTAAATTAAGCAGAATTAAAAGAGTAGCTAATGCAGAAATTAAAAAATCAACTATCCCTGAAATAGAAGAAGTTTTAAAAGCTAAGAAAGAAAGTTTATATGCTTGTGTAGGAGAAATAATTGCAGAGAAAGATTTCTCAGTATATTCTGAAATGGCAACTGAATTATCTTTAGAAAGTAATCCTATAGAGGTTATTGCAGCATTATTAAGACATGTATATGATGATGAATTTGATAAAGAAACTTATAGAAAAATCAGAAATAACATGAGATCAAATGATAGAAATGATAGAGGCGATAGAAGAGATAGAAACGATAGAAACGATAGAAATGACAGAGGCGATAGAAGAGACAGAAACGATAGAGGTGGAAGACAAACTTTAGACAACCAAACTAGATTATTTATTGGAATGGGTAAAAAAGATAATTTAGATGCAAAAAAGTTATTAGAGATTGTTAACAAAGAAGCTAAAGTTCCAGGAAGAAAGATCAAAGATATCAAAATTATGAATGAATTTTCATTTATGACAGTTCCGTTTTCTGAAGCAGAGGATATTATCCATGCATTAAACGCTACTAGAAAAGGTGGAAGACCATTAGTAGAAAAAGCTAAGAACTAATATTTTTTAAGGGAAGGAAATTATACCTTCCCTTTTTTAATGTTTTATTTTCTAAGGATATAGTATATAATGTAAGAAGTATTACTTAAAAAATTAAGAAGGAGTTAAAAAAAATGAAAACGATAAAAATATTTCTTTTTAGTATAGTGATAATATTTTTTTTAGGAATAAGTACATACTATTATGAAATTTATATAAAAAAAATAGATATAAAAAAAGAAATTGAATTTGAAAAAGGAGAAAATGTAGGAGAGTTTTTAAATAAAATAGAAATAGATAAAAATATTTTTTTGAAGATATATTTTAGAGCATCAGGTATATCTAATGAGATAAAAGCTGGATATTATAAACTAGATAAGGAATATACAATATCAGAGTTTTTTAATCTCCTAAAAGAAGGCCGTTCTGAGATGGTTAGAGTAACTATTCCAGAAGGTTTTACAGTAGAACAAATAAAAGCTTTCTTAATATCTAAGGAAATGATGACTGAATCCGAATTTCAAAATATTTTAAAGGACACTAAATTTCCGTATATTACTCCTAATAATAATTTTGAAGGATATTTTTTTCCAGAAACATACTATTTTGCAGTAGGATCAAGCCCTAAGGTGATAATAAAAACAATTTTAGGAGAGTTTTTAAAGCAGTTTCCAGTAGAAAAATATGGTAAGACTGAAAAAGATAAATTGGATTTTTATAAAAAATTGATATTAGCTTCAATTATTGAAAGGGAAGCTGTAGTAGATATAGAGAAACCTATTATTGCATCGGTATTTTATAATAGGATAAAAAAAGGTATGAGGTTAGAATCTGATGCCACAGTGAACTATATATTTGGATATGAAAAGAGAAGGATCTACTATAAAGATCTGAAGAGAGAGTCACCATATAATACCTATAGAAATCATGGATTGCCCCCAACACCCATTGGGAGCCCTGGAAGTGTGGCTATAAAAGCTAGTTTAAACCCTGCTAGTACAGGATATTATTTTTTTGTAGCTACCTATGATGGAACAAATACTCATCATTTTACAAAAACATATAGAGAACATGTAAATTATCAGAAAAGGAATAAAAATAAACCCAAATAAAAAGAGGTAAATAAATATGAAAAATATAACACTTTTAGGAATAAATAGTAAATTTGTTCATACAAATTTAGCAATTAGATATATTAAAAAAATGATAGAACAAGTAGATGGATATAACCTTACAATGGTTGAGAGCAGCATAAATAATCAACTGCCAAATATTATAAGGGAAGTAGTAGAATCAAAACCAGAGATATTATTGGCATCTACATATATTTGGAATAAAGAATTTGTATTTAAAACTATAGTAGAATTAAAAAAAATAAACCCTAACTTAAAGATCTATTTAGGAGGGCCAGAAGTTTCATATAATGCGATAGAAATCATGAAAAGCTATGAAGAAGTAGATGGAGTAATAGAAGGAGAAGGGGAACAAATAATAACCAATCTTCTAAAAAAAGATGAAAAAGATGTTTTAGGACTTTATTATAGAAATATAGAAAATAAAGGTGAGATAAAATTTAATGGGCATGAATTGCCTATAGAAAATTTAGATATGATACCATTCCCATATGAAAATTGGGAGTTAGTGGAAAATAAAGGTAAAATATTTTATTATGAATCTACTAGAGGTTGTCCATTTAGATGTTCTTACTGCATGTCTTCTATAGAAAAGAGTGTTAGAAGTTTTAGTATACCTAGGGTAAAAAAAGATCTTATGACGTTTTTAGATGCAGGAGTTAATCTAGTAAAATTTGTAGATAGAACTTTCAATTTAAAGAAAGAACATTATATGGAAGTATGGAAATTTTTAATAAAAAATTATAGACCGAATACTACATTTCATTTCGAGATAAGTGCAGATTTATTTGATGATGAAGTAATAGAGTTTTTGACTACAGTACCAAAAGATCTATTTCAATTTGAGATAGGAGTACAGACAATTAATGATAACACTATGAAGTTAATTAGACGTAAAAATGATTTAGGAAAGTTGTCGAAAAATGTGTTGGCTATAAAGGATAATATCCATCTGCATCTTGACCTCATAGCTGGATTACCGAAAGAAGATTTTAAGACATTTAAGAGTTCATTTAACTATGTATATGGGTTAAAACCTGAAATGATTCAATTGGGGTTTTTAAAGATATTGAGAGGTACCGAAATATCTGGTCAAATAGAAAAATTTGAATATAAGTATATGGGCTTTCCACCCTATGAAGTTATATCTAATGATCATATAACCTATGAAGAACTTCTAAAATTAAAGGATGTAGAGGAAGTTTTAGACTTTTACTATAATTCAGGAGATTTTGTAAAGAGTATAGATTATTTGATAAATAATTTTTATAGTTCGCCATTTGAATTTTATTTGGATATGGCTAATTCTTACGAAGAAAAAGGTTATTTTAAGGTATCCCATAAAAAACTTGCTATCTTTAATTTCTTGTTAGATTTCTACAAGGAGAAAAAGTTTGGGCAAGATGATAGTGATAAGGAAAGAAGATTTATAGAATATTTAAAATTTGATTATATCAATTTGGGGAAACCTGGGAAATATCCAGAGTGGTTTATATCTTCTAAGGATAAAAATCTATATCATGAATTAGTAGAAAAATTAGTAGTAGAATCAAAATTTAAAAATAATAGACAAGGTTTTAAAAATACAGAGATGGAGGAGTTTGAGATAGATATTTTCACAGGTGAGAGTAAACAGACAAAACTGCTATTTATATATGAAGGAAAAGAGACTAAAATACAGGAGTGTTAGTATGAAATTACTCTATTTGTTTTTATTTATTACTCTTACAGTTTTTGGAGAAGAGTATGTACAGGATGATTTGGTAGTTGGAATCAATCGTTTTAAAGGGAAAAAAATATATGTGACCTCAGAAAATGGAAGTGCTATTATAGAGATAAAATCTGATGAATATTATACCTATGAGATAAAAATAGGGGATGTTCAGACTATATCAATTAGTGGAGAGCAGATAAAATTTAAAGATAAACGAGCACCTAAAATATACCTGCATAAAGGAAGTCCTGAAACGACTATAAAAATTAGTTTAGATGGAAAAAAATTTAGTAGATATAGGGGAGATTTTCAATTTATTCCCTATAAAAATAACGTATTACCACTAAATAGTGTACAGTCAGAGGATTATATATATTCTGTAGTGCCATCAGAGATAGGACACTACTTTCCAGAAGAAGCGATAAAAGCTCAGACTTTGGCAGCTAGATCCTATTTATACTATGGGTTGAGATATTCAAAATATGATGAATTTGATTTATTTGACAATATAAACTCCCAGATGTACCTTGGGATGGATAGAGAAAATAAAAAAATAAATTTATCAGTAGATACTACCCGTGGAAAGGTGATACTATATGGTGGGAAGCCAATAAATGCTCTATATTATTCCACGAGTGGAGGAGTAACAGCTAATAATGAAGATGTATGGGGTGGTAATGCAACCTCATATCTCCGGTCGGTCAATGATAGGGGAAATGAGAGCAAATCGCCGAGACTAAAATGGAAAGTAAAGATATCTAAAAATGAGTTATCTAAAAAATTTGGATTTAAGGTAAAGGGTCTCAAAGTCTTGGAGGTAAAAAGTAATAGAGTTAGTAAGATAAAAGTGTATGGAGGTAGAAATCGGACTATAACAGGAGATAAATTTAGAAGTATAGTTGGATATGGGAAGGTTTATAGTACACAATTCAAAGTAAAAGCTAGTGGAAATTATTTTTTATTTATCGGGAAGGGATCAGGCCATGGAGTTGGGATGAGTCAATACGGTGCTTATGGTTTATCTCAAAAAGGAAAGAACTATGAGGAGATACTCAAACACTACTACAAGGGTGTAAAAATAGAGGAATATAAAAGAAACTAATTAACTTATCTTGTTAATTGGAAAATGATAAGAGGGGAAAAGTAAGTAAAAAAAAGGAAGTGTTTTATGGATTTAAAAAAATTTGAAAGGTTAAATAAAGAAAAAAAATTGATAGAATATGGTGATAAAATAGTTATAGCTATGTCTGGTGGGCCAGACTCAATATTTTTATACAATCTTCTAAAAAAGATTAAAGATAAAATGGATCTGAAGATATACTTTGCCCATATAAATCATTGCCTCAGAGGGAAAGATAGTGATGGAGATGAAAATTTTGTTATAAATTTAGGGAAATCTGAAGATATACCGGTCTATACAAAAAAAGTTGATATTAAAGGATATGCTAAACTTCATGGATTATCTGAAGAAGAAGCAGGACGGGAAGTAAGGTATGGTTTCTTTAGGGAGATAAAAGATCAAGTAGGAGGGACCAAAGTAGCTTTAGCTCACAATGAAGACGATGTGGTAGAGACATTTATGTTTCGTCTTATTCGTGGGACATCTTTTAAGGGATTAGAGGGAATACCGGTTATGAGAGAATTCTTTATACGTCCTGTTTTAAGTTATAGAAAAGAAGAGATTTTGAAGTATTTAGATGAAAAAAAAATTACTTATTGTATAGATAAAACGAATTTTCAGGAGGTCTATACGAGAAATAAGATTAGGTTAAACTTAATTCCTTCTATAGAAAAAGAATATAACGTTAATTTCAAAGAAAAAATAATAAATTTAATTTCAGATATAGGGGAGTTTAATGGTATTATTAATAGTAACTTGAAAAAGTATACAAAAAATGATATTTTAGATGTAAGGGAACTAAAAAAAGAGGAAAAGTTTATTCAACGGACCATTATCTCAGAATATTTACAAAGATTTGATATATCTGTAAACAGAAATAAAATACTTGAAATACAAAAGTTGATTTATTCGGACGGGAGTAAGGAGATATCTGGTGATTATAGATACCGTATCAAAAAAACGTATGATATTTTAGAGGTAGTAGAAGTAGAAAAAGTAAAATTTAATGATCAATTAATTGTAAAATTAACTATCCCAGGGAGTATTCTTTGGAATGATTATAAAATAAGTGCTCAATTAATTAATGAAGGTCAGAAACCTAAAGAAGGAAAAAACAAATTTTATTGTAAACTAAGAAAGGATGATGTTTTAACAGTTCGCTCAAGAAAAAATGGGGATAAATTTTATCCTGTTGGTATGAGTGGGAAAAAAAAATTAAAAGATTTATTTATCGACTTGAAGATTCCAAAGGAGGAGAGAGATTCTATTCCGATTATTACTAATTTAGATGAAATTCTATGGGTAGGAGGAATTAGAGGGGATAGGCGTTTTGAAGATTTGAAAAAACAAACTGTAAAACTGAGAATTGAAAAAATTGAGGAGGTAGACTTCAGTGGAAAACAACAACAATAATGATTTAAAAGAGGAAAAAAAGAAGGAAAACTTAGAAAAAAAAGATACGGAGTATAATGAATTAGAGGAAAGGAAAAACGAACTTAAAGATAAATTAAAATATGGTATGAGAAAAAAAGATAGAAAAAACACTGATAAAAATGATGGTAAAGGATCTAAAAAAGAGCCTAAAAAGAAATTCAATTTTAAAACAGTGATAATGCTATTATTCGTTGTTACAATAATTATGTCACTACCATCAATGATGAATAGTGCTAAAACAAAAGATCAGAAGATAGTTAGTTATACAGAATTTTTGAAAAAAGCTAATAATGGAGAATTTAAAGTAGTTCAAGAAAAAGAAGGCTACGTAATTGGGAAAAAAAAATTAGAAGATACAGTAGCTATAAGAGCTAGAATGATATCTAATAGAATTTCCCAAGATCCTAATCTTATGGAAGCCTTGACTCAAACAAAAGCTGAAATAAAATCTGAAGATCCAGCTAAGACACCACTTATAGTTCAAATACTTATTTCATGGTTCCCAATGTTATTATTGGTTGGAATTTGGATATTTATGATGAATAAGATGAAAGGTGGAGGAAACAGTGGTCCTAGTGTATTTAATATGGGGAAATCTAAAGCTAAAGACAATGGAGAGAATGTCTCCAATGTTAAATTTGATGATGTAGCAGGTATTGAGGAGGCTAAACAAGAATTAGTTGAGGTTGTAGATTTCTTAAAAGAGCCTGAAAAATATAAAAAAATAGGAGCTAGTATACCTAAAGGTGTCTTATTATTAGGAGCGCCAGGAACAGGGAAAACTTTATTAGCAAAAGCAGTCGCAGGAGAAGCAGCAGTGCCGTTTTTCACTATATCTGGTTCTGAATTTGTAGAGATGTTCGTAGGAGTAGGAGCCTCTAGAGTAAGAGACTTATTCAATAAAGCTAGAAAAGCAGCACCTTGTATTGTATTTATTGATGAAATAGATGCAGTAGGTAGAAAGAGAGGATCTGGTCAAGGTGGAGGAAATGATGAAAGAGAACAGACTTTAAATCAACTTCTAGTAGAGATGGATGGTTTTAGTACTGAGGAAACTATAATAGTAATTGCTGCAACTAATAGGCCTGAGATTTTAGATAAAGCTCTTATGAGACCAGGAAGATTTGACAGACAAGTTGTTGTTGATAAACCTGATATAAAGGGAAGAGAAGCTATATTACATGTACATATTAAAGGTAAGAAATTAGGGAAAGATGTAGATTTACATACGTTAGCTAAAAAAACTCCTGGATTTGTAGGAGCAGACCTTGCTAACTTATTAAATGAAGCGGCTATATTGGCAGCTAGACAACATAGAGACGTTATTATGATGGAAGACCTAGAGGAAGCATCTGAAAAAGTATCTATCGGTCCTGCTAGAAAATCAAGAGTAACAGTGGAAAAAGAAAAACATATAGTAGCATATCATGAAGTAGGGCATGCAATGATTCAGACTTTTTATAAAGATACAGTAGATCCTGTTCATAAAGTAACAATAGTTCCTCGTGGAATGGCAGCTCTTGGTTACACAATGAGTTTACCCACAGAAGATAGATATTTGAGAAGTAGAAAAGAATATTTAGCTGATTTAAGAGGGCTATTAGGTGGTAGAGCAGCTGAAGAGGTAGTCTTTGGGGATATTACAACTGGAGCTAGTAACGATATAGAAAGAGCAACAGGAATAGCACATGCTATGGTAACTAAATTAGGAATGTCTGATAGATTTGGACCTGTATTATTAGATGCTACCAAAGAGGGAGATATGTTCCAAAATAAAATTTATGGAGAAGAAACAGCTAAATCTATAGATGAAGAGATTAGAAAAATGATCAATGAAGCCTATGATGAGGTTAAAACTACCCTTAGAGATAACTATGATCTTTTAGATAAGATAGCAAAATCGTTATTGGAAAGAGAAACAATAACTGGAGTAGAGCTTAACATTCTTATGGATGGAGGCGAATTAGAGCCATTAAAACCATTAGCAGATGTAGTTGCTAAAGGATTAGATGAACTAAAAGAAGAATTAACTAAAAAAGAAGAAGAAGAGAAAACTTTTGAATTAAAAGATTCTCCTTTAGAAGTTGAAGAAACAGAAACAGAAACTGAAAAAGAAACTAAAAATGAAGTTAAAATTGAAACTAAAGATGAGAGTGAAGGGGAAGAAAAAAAGTAAATAAAGATATAGAAAAAGAGAAATAATATAAAAGGGTTACCTTAAAAAGGGTAACCCTTTTTCTAAGAAAATAAAATAGGAGGAAAAAAAATGAAGGAAAAAAGTTATGAAATTTCTAAAATAGCTATAAAAATGGTACTTACAACTAGGGAAGAAGAGAAAAAATTAAAGGAAGAATACAAAAAAAATGGGATATTAACAGCGGCAGTTAATATAGGTGGAAAAATGCCAGATATGACTATTAAAATAATAGAAAATTCAATAGTGGCTGCAATAAAAAATGGATTAGTTGAAGATAATAGAAGTCATAATGGGATCATAGTAGGAGCAGTACGAGACGCTCTAAATCAAGTTAGCAATAAAACTAGTGGCTTTAATGTTGGGGGAAAGATATCATTGGTTAGAATAGAGGATGATATTTCTGTAGCAGTTCTCCTAAATATTGGGATATTACATCTAAATGAAGTAGCTATTGCCACGGCACATAGAATAATAAATTCATAGAGTAAGATCGATTTATGTGGGATTTTATTTTTAATGTTGTTAGGCTATAATTTTTAAAGTACTAAATAGATTTAAGCTTTGAAAATTGACTTTTCCTTGAATTCATGATAAAATAACTAAAGTTTTTTATATCTAAAGTGTAGATTAAGGTATTAGAGTAATAGAGTAGAAATTAGATGTAAAAGTAAAAAAATAGGAGTGTGGGATTAGTGAAGGGAATAAAAGAGGTTCAATTAGAACAGAAATACGGGCTGTCAGTAGCGACAGCAATGGTAATTGGAATAGTGGTAGGGATAGGGATATTCTTTAAAGCAGAAGCAATATTAAAAGCAGCAAGTTTAAACCCAACTGTAGCAATAGTAGCTTGGGTATTAGGTGGAACTATTACTATTTTAGCAGGATTAACAGCAGCAGAATTAGGAGCAGCTATTCCTGAAACTGGCGGATTAGTAGCTTATATTAGAAGAATTTATGGAGATTTTGCTGGATTTATGACTGGATGGATGCATGTAGTTTTATATCTGCCAGGATTAGTAGCAGTATTAGCATACTACACTGGATTCTTTGCAACAATATTTTTAGGAATAGAAAGTACTCCTACAAATGTAGCCATGATATCTATTCCTGCATTTTTATCAGTTTTTGTTATAAATTTATTTATGGCTAAATCTGGTGGAAGACTACAGACAGTTATAACAGCTATTAAGATCATTCCATTAGCAGGATTACTTATTTTTGGTTTATTAAATGGATCAAATCCAACTCCATTTAGCGTGGCAGAAGGAGTAAGTTCACCATTTAGTATGAGTTTGGTATTAGCAGCATTGGTACCAGTAATGTTTGCTTATGATGGATGGATGTTAGCTTGTAGTATAGGTGGAGAAATAAAAAATCCAACTAAAAATTTACCTAAGGCAATTATTTTTGGATTAGGTCTAATTATAGTTTTATACGTAGGATTAAACATTGCTTTACTTAAGACTTTACCAGCTAATCTATTAGCAGAACAAGGGACAGTAGGAGCAGCGAACCTTCTATTTGGACCAATGGCGACAAAAGCTATTTTTGGTGGTATAGTTATATCTGCATATGGAACATTAAATGGATTAACTTTAGCAGCTATAAGATTTCCTTATACATTGGCTATTGAGGGTCATTTCCCTATGAAAAATTATTTTTCAGAAGTAAGTACAAAGTTTAATACACCATTAAAATCTGGATTTTTAATGTTTATTATAAGTGGTTTATATCTTTTAGCACCATTTGTAATTGATATGAGTATTGATATATTTGCAGATATTCCAGTAGCAATTATATGGGCTTTTTATTCAGTACTATTTATAGGTTTAATCATCTTGAGAAAGAAAGAACCTAACTTAGATAGACCATATAAAGTGCCGTTATATCCAATTATTCCAATATTAGCAGCAATTGGTGGTATAGGTATTACAATAAGCGCAACAATAAATCAGCCACATTATATGTTATATTCTATAATTATAGTTTTATTGGGAGTTCCGTTTTATAGAAAAAATAGATAAAATAAAAAAGAATAATAAAAGCTCCTAATCTAAGATTAGGAGCTTTTTGTTTTTAAAGGTTAATATATAGTATTATAATTTCTATAGTTTACCTAGTGCTAATAAACCAGCCTTAGTAATAAAGTTATGTGGTTGGTTAAAGTGTGGTAGGAAAAATGTATCTGTAAGTGCTAGTTTATCAATAGTGTATCTTTCTTGGATAGCTAAACTGAAGAAATGTAGTGCTAATGTGATATCTGAAGTAGATGCCATTTGAGCTCCTATAATTCTCTTTGTTTCTTTTTCCCAGACTACTTTTACTGTAATTTCATCATTTTCTGGCATGAAAGCAGCTTTGATTAGATCTGTAAACTCAACTGTTTCAACCTCCATTCCTGAACTTTTAGCTACACATTCAGTTAATCCAGTAGAACATAGTGTCAATCCAAATATATGGATTGCATTAGACCCTTGCACTCCTTGCATCTCTAGTGGAGTACCACAAGCATTATGACCTGCAACGATACCTGTTCTTACAGCATTTGTTGCAAGAGCAATGTTTTCAAATTGATTAGAAGCATTGTTGTACACAGTAGCACAATCTCCTATAGCATAAACATCTTTAATATTTGTTTCCATTCTATTATTAGTAAGGATAGCTCCTCTAGGTGTTAATTCTATCCCTGTATCTGCGAGGACTCTAGTATTAGGTTTAAATCCAATTGACATAAGAACTAGATCAGTATCATATTCACCTTTAGTTGTGATAACTTTATTTACTTTACCGTCACCTTTAAATTCAGTAACAGTTTCGCCTAATTGCATAATAATTCCATTTTTTTCCAAATTAGATCTCATCATCTCTTGAAAATTAGGATCATAATATCTATTTAATACATCCATATCATTAATTAGAGTAACTTCTTTACCATTTTCTTTGAAAGCTTCTACTAATTCAATTCCAATATATCCAGCTCCTACAACGGTAACTTTTTTAATAGATGGATCTTTTATTTTTTCAATTGCACCTTGTGCATTTTGGAAAATTTTAGCATATATAATATTTTCTAAATCATGTCCTGGTAAAGGAGGTAAGATAGGCCATGATCCAATTGCAAAGATAAGTTTATCATAAGTTTCAGTTTTCATTTCTCCAGTTTCTAGATCTTCTATCTCTATAGTTTTTTTATCAAAATCTACATTTTTAAAATCATGTTTCATGTGAACTTCTGCTCCAGCTTCACATAATGATTCAGGTGTAGCATAGAAAAGTCCATCTCCAGAGTCAATTACTCCACCAATCCATAGAGCCATTCCACATCCTAAAAATGAAATATTATCATTTTTGTCATATGTAACTACCTCATGGGTATCTTTATATTTATTAGCTATCTCAAGGATAGAATGAGTTCCTGCATGGTTTGTTCCGATTACTATTACCTTTTCTTTTTTCATGGTTGCACACTCCTTTTATATTAATTATAATTTTATATTAATTACAATACTTTATGTGATTAATATATCATTGAATATACAACATGTCAAACTTTTTCTAAAAAAAGAGGATAACTCATAAGTAGATTTTCTACTTGAGTTACCCTCTTTTATTATTATTTAAGAAATTAGAGATATGTTTAATGAATAAAAGTTTATAAAACTTTAAATTATCCTAACTAGATAAAAGGTCTTATCCCCTATTTTTCAACGATAAAAGCTAAAAATTTTAATTTTTTATCTCCTGTATTTTTCAATGAATGAGAGTGATCAGAACCTGTATAAACTAAATCTCCAGCACTGACTTCTTTTGTAACCCCATCATCGATAACTTCTCCTTGCCCATCTATAATATAGTAAAACTCCTCATCATCTGTATGAGAATGTTCCCCTATCATAGCTCCTACCTCAAGATCGTTTGCCATAACTACCTTTATTTTATTAGTCATTTCATCTCCTACAAGATATTGCATTCCGTGGATAAGACCATGTCCCCCACGTGGTTTTTCGCTGGTAACCTTTTTTGTTTCGCATTCTTTGATTATCATATTGAGCCCCCTTATACTTGTTGTAAAATTTAAACTTAAATTTATCTATATAATTGATATTTTTTTATATAATTTTCTATTTCTGGAACTATATATTTATCTAGTGGTTCGTTATTTTTAATTTTTTCTCTGATTATGGTAGAGCTAAGGTCAAATAGTGGTGCTTCAATAGTCAGAAGCCCATGGGTATCCGACTGATATCCCTTTCTTTTGAAAAAAACAAATTTACAGAGATCAATCATCTCCTTGTAATTTTTCCAACTGGTCAAATATTCTGCAGAATCTTCCCCAATAATTTCATATATAAGGGCGTCAGGATAGATCTCAACGATTTTTAGGAGGGTATCATAGGTATATGATACCTTTTCAGAGTTGATCTCGTAGTCACAAGGATAGAGCTTTTTGTTTTTTGAACAGGCTAAATTAATCATCGCCATTCTGTCACTACTACTTACAAAGTTTCTATCAGGTCTATGACAAGGAGTTCCTACAGGAACAATATATAACCTATCCAAATTAAGTTTTTTAATAGCTAGGTTTGCCATCTCTATATGTCCTCTATGGATAGGGTTAAAACTTCCCCCGAAAATTCCTATTTTTTCTATTTTATTATTTTTATTATCCATATATTAACATCCTTTTATGTCT
>NZ_JBATVM010000307.1:0-6646 GCF_049671765.1 Psychrilyobacter sp. | reverse complement strand
AAATTATTGTTACTTTTCCATTTAATTCTTCTAAATTAAATGGTGATAAGTCTGTTTTTAAAGCTGTAAAATTTGGTGCTTTTGTTCCTACTTCTATTCCTTTACCTACTAATGTTAATGGATTTCCCCCAAATGTAATATTGTTGTTCAAATTGAACACCTCCGAATTTATTATGGTACGTTACAATAGTTATATTACACTAGTTATTTGATAAAGTCAACAATCTTTTTAAATTTGTTATGATTATAATTAAGTTTTGTATGAAAAAGATAGAAAATTTATACTAATTTTAAAAGTTTTTACAAAATTTTTATTATATATTCATTATGCATCTTGCTTTGTATCTGTAATTACAATTTCTCTTAAAGATACTGATTGAGGCAATTCATAAGCATATTTGATAGTTTTTGCAACATCATTTGCTGTAATATTTGTAGCACCTACTGATTCTTTCCATGCTTCATATCCGTTTATAATATCTTCGCTAGTAGTGTGTCCAAGTAATTCTGTTCCTACAGCACCTGGACAAATAGATAAAACTCTTACATTATAAGAAGACATCTCTTGTCTTGCCACTTCAGTAAGACCTGTAACTCCATATTTCGCTGCACAGTAAGCGGCATGACCACCAAATGGCTTTAATCCTGCTATTGAAGAAAGGTTGATTATTGTTCCAAATTGTCTTTCCTTCATATCATTCATTACAATTTGCATCCCATTCATTACACCCATTACATTTACATTTAACATAGTTTGCCATTCATTTGCATCTTGAGTTGCTATATCTCCTAATAACATCATTCCAGCGTTATTTATGATTAAATCTGTTTTACCATATTTAGCTTCTGCTTCTCTTACTGCATTTTCAAATAAAGTTTTATCAGTGACATCTACCTTTCTACACATTGCATTCGGTAAATTAAGTCCCTCCATTTTCTCTACTCTTCTTGCCAATAAAAGTGTTGGATATCCATCTTTTGAGAATTCCTTTGCTAATTCCATTCCAAACCCACTACTTGCTCCTGTTATCACTACTAATTTTTTCATTAAATTTCCTCCTAAAGTTTTATTATAAAATTAGTATATATGTTAAACCATAGTTTAATGCAAGACTTTTTTTAAAATAAATTTTTTATAAATTTTTTGGTTTTCAATTCCATATCTTTATTTATAGTAAGCTAAAAAAAATATTAAAAAAAAGGTATCATTTAAGACACCCTTTCAATTAGTATTTTCTAAAATTTTCCGTAATAGTTCTTAAAATTCGAACAAAATATGGGACAGAACTAAATCCTAATCAAACACTCCAAATTTTTGAAATCTTGAAAAATCTTCGCCTACTCCTAGCTCACTAAGAATTTGAGAAATTTGTCCCCTATGATGAATAGCGTGGACAAATAATTGCTCCATAAAAGTAGCTGGCGTATTATCTTTAAAATTATCTTTTCTAGAAAAATCTTCAGTGTTATAGCTATGAAAATCAAGATTTTCATAAAATGTTATAACGGCTATATCCAACTTCTTTAATAAACCTATAGCTTCATTAAAGTTTTCTTTTGTTTTTGACATAATTAGAGGAGTAGGTAAATTATAATCAAGTAATTCTTTACCGTATAAAGAGATCACTCCAATTTTATGGATGTTTTGATATAGCATGCATTCACATAAAACTAAATGTATGAATATATCTAACAAAGAACTATTTTCCTTAATTGAACCAAATGTGCATATATTTCTTTTTTTTATTAACTCTTCAAAAGAAATTGTTTTTAAATAATCAATCATTATATCATTTGTATTTTTGTTAAATATAGCTCTTTGAATAAATAATTGCCTCATTGGGCCTCCTTACTTTTCCTTTCGGATATTATATCATTAATTCAGATAATTTATTATAAATCATTTTTGGATCTTTTATATCTTTTATATAAAGACCACCTTGTTTTTCATATCTATTATTTCTTGTGATCGTAGGTGTAACCAATAAAACTGTACCTATTTTTGCTTTTCCTTGAAAAATCCCAATTTTTAAGTTTGTTTCCGTTACATTTTTAAATAGAAGAGTTTTTTCTTCAATTGTCCAAAATCCTTCTGTATACTCTATTCTATTGTTATATATTCTATATTCTGTTTTTAGATACATATTCTTATATCTAAAGATAGCAATAATTGAAAATATAGTAAAAGTCAAAACTCCTACAATAACTGATAAAGTTAGAGGAGTTATAAAAGTATTTAACATGAGGGTTCCCATTATTTTAGAAGCCCCAGTCATCCAAATGGTTGCAAATATTTGGAATGGTAAAATTCTAAAAATTATTATTAATAAATTAAACTCTGGTTTAGTTTTTAAAATTAAATCTGTTGATTTGTTATTTTTATACATAGAATTCTTTGCACGATAAGTCTATAGGTTTCTTATCGCACCCTCCTCTCATAATTTAGTGTATAACCCTATATGTTATTTTCTTTTATTTTTTCTATAGTTTTTTGAGTAAGAATAAAATTATTTAATAACTTTATCCACAGGAAAACCATCTTTTAAATATAGTCTCCCACGATAAGATAGATCTATTGGTAATCTATAATTTGATGATGAGTCTTTATACATAGATGATTTTATATTTTCATCTGTATTAACAGTCCCATAAACAATATTACTTTCCATACTTTTTCCTTTTGCAGTTACTTTCCCCCATGGATCAATCAACATTCCATCTCCACTTTGAATTTTAGGAGGAATTTGTCCAAATACATCCATCATAACTTTTTTAAAATCTGTTGCTAGTTTTGGATCTTGGGTTTCCATTTCTTTCCATTGATACATTTGTGTAACAGAAGCCAAATAAACATGACCTTCAAGAGCTACTGATTTTATGAATGAATTCCATTCTTTTCCTTGATCTTGTGTACCAACTACCATTAATTGAACCCCTTGAGCATATTGAATTGCTCTAACTAAAGGTAGATATGTCTGCCAACATGAGTTGTAGACTACATTTATTCCTGCAAGCTTCACAACTCGAATATCTGGATCTCTAGGTTCAGACCAAAACATTTTTTCTGTATGAGAAGCTTTTGTTTTTCTTGTTATATGCTTAATAATCCCTTTTTTACTTATAAAAACAGCTGAATTATAAATTGATTTATAATTTTCATCTTCATTTTTTTCATTAAAAGGAATCACCATTGCTATTTTATATTTTTTAGCATATGACTGCAATTTTTTCATTTCCTTACCATCTTTAGTTATAGATGCATTATAAAAATCTAAATATTTACTATAATTAGTCTTTAAATCTATTGTTGGAATAATATAATGCCAATATGGGTATCCACCAATAAAAGCTTCTGAGAAAACTATTAGTTCAGCCCCATCCTTTGAAGCTTTATAAGCATTTTCTTTAACTAATTCTACAGATTTTTCTGGTGACATCCAAGCTTGGTCTACAGATGCAATGGCAATTTTAACATTTTTTGCACTAACTGATAAATTCAAACTTAATATAAGTAAGAATATAAGTAATTTTTGTTTCATTTATTTCACCCCTATTTAATTATTTAAATAATTATACCACAAAATAGTTGCGTAGGCAACTCAAATTGTGGTATGATTTCAAAATAAGATGCAGAGGAGGTTTTTTATGGAAAATATTGGTACAAAAAAAATATCAAGTTTATTGTTGGAATATTCAGTCCCTGCTATTATGGGGATGTTAGTTTTCGCTTTATATAATATAGTTGATAGGATATTTATTGGACGCGGAATTGGAGCATATGCCATGGCAGGACTTAGCATCACATTTCCTCTTTTTACTATTTATATTGCAGTAGGAATGCTAATAGGATTTGGAGGAGGAGCTTTAGTATCATTAAAATTAGGAGCAAATAAAAAAAAGGACGCTGAAGTTGTTCTTGGGAATGTTATAACTTTATTTACTATTTTTAGTATTGTTTTAATGATTTTTGGGGGATTATTTTTAAATAAAATACTTGTTTTATTTGGAGCGACAGAAAATACTATAGTTTATGCCAGTGAATATATGAGTATTATAAATAAATTAGTGTTTTTTAATTTTTTAGGAATGGGGTTAAATAACATTATACGTGCAGAAGGAAATCCTAAAATAGGTAT
Source organism: Psychrilyobacter sp. (assembly GCF_049671765.1). Taxonomy (NCBI): domain Bacteria; kingdom Fusobacteriati; phylum Fusobacteriota; class Fusobacteriia; order Fusobacteriales; family Fusobacteriaceae; genus Psychrilyobacter; species Psychrilyobacter sp. Next base: position 2,510 of record NZ_JBATVM010000307.1, on the reverse strand, counting down.
GATATATATGATTTTAGGAGCTGTAATAAATATAATTTTAGATCCTATATTTATTTTTACTTTTGACATGGGAATAAAAGGTGCTGCATATGCTACAGCTCTTTCAAATGTTGTGAGCTCAGTACTAACTATTTATCATTTTATGTATAGTGAAAAATCTAATGTTAAATTAAAACTTAAAAATTTAAAATTAAATAAAAAAATTACAAAAGAAATTTTTTCTATAGGATTTTCTCCTTTTATCTTACAATTAGGAGCAAGTTTAACTGCTATTGTATTGAATAAAACGTTATTATCTTATAGTAATGATCTAGCTGTAGGGGCTATGGGAATAATAAATAGTGTATATATGTTTATTTCTTTAATAATAACTGGTCTTATTCAAGGTGCTCAGCCTATAATAGGTTATAATTATGCTGCTAAAAAATATGATCGAGTAAAACAAACATTAAAACTATCTTTAAGAATTGCAATCGGTTTAAGCGTAATTTTGACAGGTTTAATATTTTCTATACCACATTTTTTTATAAATTTATTTAGCGATGGCAATGAGCAACTACTTTTTATTGGATCTAATGGAATTAAAATATATTTAAGTTTTATGATTTTTAATTCTATTTATATTATTGGTTCAAACTACTTCCAAGCTATTGGTAATTCAAAATTATCTACAAAACTTAATTTATTAAGACAAATTGTTGTTTTTCTTCCATTACTGTTTATTCTTCCTAAAGTATTTGGATTAAATGGTGTTTGGATGGCTGCGCCAGTGAGTGATCTTATAGTAGGAGTATTCACATTTTTAGCTTTAAAAAAGAAATCAACATTTATTATGATATAATAAATATATTTAAAATGGCGTATTAGGAGGAACGATTTGAAAGAAATATTAGGATATAGAGTAGGAAAATTAGCACAAAATATAAAAAAGTTTGTAGATATATATTTGAGTGAAGTAAATTTAGGCGAAGGGCAATATCTCATATTAAGGTGTATTATAAACGATAGCAGTATCTCTCAAAAAGAAATAAGTTTAAAACTTGATATAAATAAAGCAACAACAACAAAATCAATAAAAAAATTAATGGAAAATGGATATATTACTAGGGAAACGAACTCTGATAATCCAAGATATTATAAATTAAATTGTACGATAAAAGCAAAAAAAATTGTAAAGGAAATAAATAATCTGATTGGTATAGAAAGGATAATTTTAACAGATGGTATTGAGAATAAAGATTTAAAAGTTTTTTTAACTGTATTAAATAAAATGAACGACAATATGTTAGGGGAGTTTAGTCGAGAAAAAAAAAGAATTTGGAGAGATTAGTAAAAATCTAATAACTAGAAGCATTATTGAAGGACTACGATAGATGTATGTATTTAAATATAAAAGGAGTTAAATGATGAAAAGTATATGTATTTATTTGTTTTTATTTAAGTCTATGTGTAGCTTTGCACATCCTCATGTGTTTCTTGATGTTATGACAGAACCACAAATAAATAAAAACATAATAAAAGGAATAACTTTTACTATAAGGATGGATGAAATGAATACTGTTTTATTCTCAGAAATTTATGATCTAAATGGTGATAAAATTATAAGTAATAATGAATTTATTAAATTGGCTGATGAAAATTTATCTGGAATAAAAGGAAATAAAAGTCATTTTCACATAAAATATGGTGATTTAAAAATACCTATAAATACTTATTTGATTAAAAATATATCTATAGATAAAGAAAAATTGATTTTTAAAATATTTATACCACTTAATATAGAAATTAAGGTTCTTGCAAAATTAAATATAGCTATTTATGATCCTGATTACTACTATGATTATAGTTATTCTAAATCTTCATTTTCAAGTGAAAAAATAAAGAGAAAATTCAAATTTAATTTTATTAAAAATAAAAAAAAATCATATTATATGGGAAATTTAAATCCTTTAGAATATGAGGTGATTTTTTGAAAAAAAAAATTAAATTAATCCTATTAATTTTAATACTAGGATTGATCACATATTTTTATAGAGAATACTCTCAAATTGGATTAAAAATAATAATAAAAATTCAAAAGAAATTAATCCCTTTAATAAGTAAAAATTTTAAAAATGAAGGGAAAGTTTGGCTAGGAATTATTTTTTTATGGTGTTATGGAGTTTTCCATTCAATAGGACCAGGACACGGAAAATCAATAATTTTATCCTTGACCCTTTCTAATAAAATAAGTTTAAAAAAAATAATTATTTTAGCGGGAATAATGTCATATTTACAAGGGTTTAGTGCATTATTTATTTATAAATTATTTATACTAATTGGGAAAAAAATAATTCCAATTTTGAGTTTTAATTTAGAACAAAATACTAGAAATATAGTTGCTGTTATTTTAATAATTTTAGGTATATATTTAATTTATAAGGAATTTAAAGATGAAAATTATCAGCCAGATGAAACGTGTCAAAAAAATGTTTATTTTTCAGTATTTATAATAGGGATAATCCCTTGTA
>NZ_JBATVM010000306.1:0-6802 GCF_049671765.1 Psychrilyobacter sp. | reverse complement strand
TTTAATTTTATTGTCAATTTTTTAAACTTTTTGTTCTATAAAATGGACAAAAGAGAAATAAAACGCTAGATAACTACACATAATAGAAAGAAGTTTTAATAAATTTTCTATCTTTTTTCATTTCGGGCACCCTTCTAAAGATTCAGCAGAAAGTTGAATCCATATACATTCAATTACTAACTACTAAAAGAGAGCCGTTTTAATAGCTCTCTTCTAAATTTATTTCTTAAATATATATTTGAGATGCTTACCACCTAACCCAATAACTGAATAAAGTTTTTTTACCCCCTCTATTATCTTTAATTCTTCAAACATTTCATTATTTTCAAGTTTTTCATAGGATCTCATGTCAAATCTAGTATGTGCATCGCTTCCAAAGGTAGCTTTTAAATCATATTTTTCCCTTAGATCTTTAGCTCTTAGGTTTCTAATTTTATCTAAACTATGATTGTATGTTTCTATAGAATCTACAACTTTTATTATTTCTTCTAAATATTTTTTATTTTTTATATAGTTTTTTTGTGCATATCCATTTAGATGAGGAAGGGAAGTATGTGTTTTATATTTTTTTAAGTTTTCTATATAATATTCCCATGGTTTGTAAGATTTTGCCATCCTATATCTATTTTTATAAGGCTCTAAATAAACTTTATAAAATTCTTCTAATTCCTTTGGATCTTCAAAATAAGCTAGTATCTCCATTCCGTCTTCACATCCTATCTCTATTCCAAGAACAGAATTTATACTTTCCACTTCAAAGGATTTAATACTTTTTCTAATTTCATTATGATCTGTTATAGATATCAAATGATTTTTTTCTTTTAAGAAACTTTTCAAAAATTTTATATCTAAAAAACCATCTGAAGCTTTTGTGTGTAAATGTAGATCATAGTAAACTCCATCATACTTTCCATCTAATATAATTTTACTCTTAAAAAACTCATCTAATTTATCAAATTCAACCATTAGTCTCTCCCTCCTTTTTTTATAATATACTCCATAAAAATTCAAAATCATTTAATTTCTTTTTCTAAAAAACAAGTATAATAAATAAGGGATGATAAGTTTTAACTTACCATCCCTTATTTATTATACTTTTCCAAACATCTTTAATATCTCTTCTGTATATGAACCATCATTATTATTAATATAAAGAGGTGGTTGGATTACTAAACCTCCTTCTCCCCCTTTCATTCCTTCAATTAATATTATTTTAGCTCCTTTATTTCTTGTTGTATGACAAAACCTTATTTTTTTAGGCTCTATCTTATATTTTTTCATAAGATCCAAAATATCTATCAACCTATCTGCTCTATGAACCATGGTAAAGTTTCCCCTAAATTTCAATAGATAACTCCCAGCTTTTATTATCTCTTCTAAATTAATTAAAACTTCATGTCTTGCATAAGTCAACTGATCTAAGTCATTCAATTGACTTTTATCTCCACCATATTTAAAAAATGGTGGATTAGTAATTACAGCATCGAAACTTTGATCCGTAAAATTTGATTGTATATCCTTTATGTCACCTTTTACGATCTTTACCTGGGATTCTAATTTATTAAGGATGATATTCCTACAAGCTAGATCTACTGAGATGTCTTGTATTTCTATTCCCACTATATTGGCATTGGTTCTCTTTGAAAGGAGCATTGGGATCACACCGTTACCAGTCCCTAAATCCATTATATTTTTCCTGCCTTTGTTTATAGTCAAAAAATTAGAGATCAATACTGAATCTATAGAAAAGTTAAGATAATCGTTTCTTTGAATTATCTTCATATCACTATGACTTAAAAAATCTATAATAACTTCATTCTCATGGTTTTTAATTATTTCTTTGGGTTTTTCTTCAGTCTTTACTCCCATACTTTATCATCACCTACTTATTATAATTTATTTTCCAAAAAAACAAGTCTAGGATATCCTAGACTTTATTTTTTATTCATATCTTTTATTAATTTTGATAACATCTCTTTTATTCCTGTATCTACATTTCTAAATCTAATGTTGTTTTGGATAGATTCAAAGCCCTTTTGATCTACTATTTTTCCTACTGTTTTTTCTAAAAAATCATAAGTAGTTTTTTCAATTCCTTTAAAATCTAATGTTATTTTTACATCTCTTTTTAAGTTATTTATAATATTTAAATAAAGTACTTCTGCATCTTGGTCCATAAAATTTTTAACGACTATTACCATCTCACATCACTCCTATTTTACTGATACCCTTAGTACAACAGGGCAATGATCAGATCCCATCACATTATTCAATATCATGGCATCCTCTATATTATTTACAAACGATTCATTAACAATATGATAATCTATTCTCCAGCCAATGTTTTTTTCTCTACTTTTAAACCTATAAGACCACCATGAATATTTAGTTTCTTCAGGTTGAATATATCTAAAAGTATCTACATAACCACTTGCTAAAAACTCGGTCATCCATCCTCTTTCTTCTGGTAGGTATCCTGGATTCTTTTCATTTCTTTTTGGATTAGTTAAATCAATTTCTTTGTGCGCTACATTTAAATCACCACATAAAATTATGTTTTTCCCTAATTCAACTAGTTCATCACATCTTTTCATTATGGCATTATTAAATCTTAATTTATAGTCTAACCTTTTCCCTTCACTCTGACTGTTAGGGAAATAGCAGTTAATTAAGTTAAAATTTTTATATTCTAACTCTATATATCTACCTTCAAAATCAAACTCTTCAATATCCATATTTCTAACATTTAAAGGTTCTACTTTTGTATATACCGCAACTCCTGAATATCCTTTTTTTTCAGCTGAAAAAAAATAAGATTTATATCCATCGATCTGTGTTAATTTTTCTTCTAATTGTTCTATCTGTGCTTTTGTTTCTTGAATACATAAAATATCAGGACTTTCTTTTGAAACCCACTCCACAAAACCTTTTTTTTGAATTGCTCTTATTCCATTAACATTCCAAGAATATATATCCATTAACCTAAACTCCCCTTATCAAGATATCTCTTTAATTTCGCTATAATCATATTTATAGCTACTTTATTTTCTCCACCTCTAGGTATTATAACATCGGCATATCTTTTAGATGGTTCACAAAATTCTAAATACATTGGTTTTACAGTTTGTAAATATTGTTTTTTTACAGAATCAAAGGTTCTACCTCTTTCATTGATATCTCTTTCAATCCTTCTTAAAAGCATCTCGTCTGCATCAGTATCAACAAAGATCTTTACATCTAACATATCTCTTATCTCTGGGATAGATAGGATCAAAATTCCTTCTATAACAATTATTTTAGATGGATTTATTCTTATCATCTTTTCTTTTCTTGAATGAGTTTTAAAATCATATATAGGTCTGTCTATAAACTTTCCATTTTTTAAATCCATCAAGTGTTTTTTTATAAGTTCAAACTCTATAGACTTAGGGTGATCAAAATTGACTTTTGATCTTTCCTCTATAGATAAATCCTTTAGTTCTTTATAGTATGCATCTTGTTCAACTAGTACTGCATCTTCTGCCTTAAATGCTTTTATCAGATTATGAGCAACTGTTGTTTTCCCAGATCCACTTCCCCCTGCTACTCCTACAAATATACAGTTATTCATGGTCCCCTCCTTTAAATATAACTTTGATAATTATACCCTATCTCTTATAAAATATCAATGGTGGTTATTTTAATCCTTTATAAATTATAATCCTTTTTCTTTCTTTAATATTTTCAATATATATATTTTTTCTATTGATTTAAATATTTGTTGATGAATTGGCATAAATTTTTCTATGTTTGAATCTATTTCAAACATCTTTTTAGCTTTTATCAATAGGTCTTCTTTTTCCTTTTTTTCCATTTTTTCATATAGTTCTAACAAAACTTTATAGATTGGATTATTTAGGTCAACCTCTTCATCTACCTTTTTTTTAGGAGATTCCACTATCTCAGCATCTACTATTTCTAGACTAGAGATCTTCTTCTTTGTCGTAGTAGCTATTTTTATTTTTTCTTTAGTTATTTTTATTTCCTCTAAAAGATCTTTGTCACTTTTTACATTTTTTAAAATCCCGTTGATATAAGCCACTAAAGTCTTAGAAATATCAGTTTTTAAATTTGAATATAAAATATTTAAAATGTGTATTGTCACACTTTCTCCCTCTTCATTATAGAGTTTTATAATCTTATTTTCTGCTCTTTTATTCCAATTTTTAGAAACAAATATATTTCTTTTTGCTTTGGTTATAGCTTTTTGAGTTCCTTGGGATGCCTCATTGATATCTTTAATAATTACATTTTGTACCTCATTTGGCATATCTAGTTTAATCTGTTTTTGAACTGAATTTTTAAGGGCTTTTTTCTTTTTCCCTTTCAAAATATAATCTGAAATATGACATTCTCCATCTTTATCTACATTGTATTTAAACTTGTAAGTATAACTTTTTTCTGCTTTTAAATGGATAACTTCATAGGTTAAAAGATAACCTTTTTCTACCAGAGTATCAAAAGATTTATTTATCCTTTTCATCACTTGTTTCATCTTACTTACTTCATATTCCTTTACTTCTCCAGTCTTTAATACTTTTCTTATTCTACTTTTTAAAGTTAGTGGAATTATAGTTGCCAAAGTTTCTATCTTAAATTCACCCTCAGTTGATGCAAACCTTTTCATGCTTAAAAATTGATATATTTTTTCTGCAGCTCTATCAGATTTTCTTAAGATATTTAATTGATGCCGATCAAAAATAGAATAATGTTTTATTCTCAATTCCTCTATTATTCTATGATCTAATCTCACCTTGTAATAAACTTTCATCTTATTAGTTTTTATATTTTTTTCCTTAAATTTTTCATATTTTACTAAATTAAGAGGCTCTTTATAAACTTCTCTAATTATATTTCCTGCAGCTTTTTTATTTCTAATCATTATTTTATATGTTGTTGCTTGTAGATTATATAGAGTTTCTTCCATTTTTCTATAATATTTCATAGAAAATTTTAAACCTAAATAATCTATAACTTCCTCAATATTAAAAGTAATATACTCCTTTGTCGGATCATCAACTAAAATTTCTTGAAATTTATATAAAATAAAATAAAATACATTTTTTTCAAAATCTGAAGGTTGTTGATTTCTTATTCCTTCAAAATTATCCGTACTCAAAGAGGAACCAAATTTTATCCCTGCATTGGCTATTTCATAAACCAAATTTACGTTTCTTTGTCTTTTAGACGTAAAAAATGGTAAAATTATGAATAAAAAAGGTTGATTAATTGTATCTCTTATATCCATATCCTCTAAATATAAAGATACTGTTTTAGTCGGGATTGTTTTAGGTTTATAACTTTTAATGTTTATACTAAGGTCATTCTTGTTCCCTATCTCTAATATTTCCAATAAAGATCCTTGTTTTTTTTCAGACATTATCAACCCCACCTTATCATCATTTTCAATTTATAATTTTATCATCCTTTACAGGTTATAACATTTTTTCATGGTTTTTTCAAGTTTTTTTTTATCATCACTTGTTATTTATAATTGTGTCTTTTTCCGTAAAATCATCTAACTTATCTTTTGTTAGTCTTGATTATCATCCTTTAATTACTATAAGTTTTTAGCCTTAATAAATATGGTGTTTTATTATTCATCCTTTATTATTTATAATTACTATATATACTTATTATTCCATATTTCCTTGATAATTCAAGATGCGTTTATCATCACTGTATTATTAACTTCATTTTTTTCCAATAAAGAGGGAGTTAATAATATAATCCTTTATTTATTATATTTTTTTATTCACTGTCCCTAATAAAATTAGGAAAACTTTTATAATCATCTATTTATTATATTTTTTTTATGTTTCCATTTATATTTTTAAATCTCTTTTAATCTTAATTTTTCTAATCTCTTTTACCATCACTTATAAAACATATTAATAATAATTTTAGCATCCTCTATTTTTTATAATTGATATTTTTTATAATCGTTGTTTTTTAAAGCTTCTAGTCAATTTAATATATTTAAAGTTAATAAAATGTAGTCTAGAATTATAATCCTCTATTTATTATAATTCTATTTTTATTTCACTTCTTTTTAGTTCAATAAAATCAAGCTTTCTTTATAATCCTTTATTCCACATAATAAAATACACCTTATTTAATAGATTTACTTTTACAATCCTCTATTTATTATAAATAAATAAATAAGTTTCTTTTTAACCTCTTAATTTTATTGGTATTCATTTAATCTAATTATTTTTATAAAAAGCTCTACATAATACATAAAACAATAATACATAAAACAACAATACACAAATAAAGATAGTTTTGTCTGTTTTAAATTAATTTTTTTTTAAAACTAAAACCTTTTAAATCAATATATTCATACTTGATCTCTATAAACTCATCTAAATATACATAAATTCTATTTTTAAATTTTTTTTCTTCTATAAATTTTATCACAAGATTAAAATATATATAAATCTTTAAAAATAATAAATCTTTAAATAGTAAAAAGGATAAGACAACATACATCTTATCCTTTAAAATAATTAATCTTTTTGTAACCTTGGTGGTCTTTGACCGTAGTACTGATAATATCGACACTTTAAATTACCATTGTATAATTTTCTATTTTTATCTGCTTTTTTATCAAATAATTTTTCAAAACCATCATGCGAAGTAATTACATAATAAGACCATTTTTTACATCTCATTCTACAAATATCTCCTAATGTTCTATATAACTTTTCAACTTGATCTAAATCCGATAAACGTTCTCCATAAGGAGGATTAGTTATCATAG
>NZ_JBATVM010000305.1:0-3314 GCF_049671765.1 Psychrilyobacter sp. | reverse complement strand
AACTTATACCATGACACCTATTCATAGTGTCTGTGGTATGTTATTTTTCAGTGAAAATGCAAGATACTTTAATCTCGGAAAAATTGACGAAAATCAGATTAAATCCCTAGCAAAATATAGAGGTGTTAATTTTGATGAAATGAAAGAGAATTTAGGAGTTTCTATCTATTAGAGTATTTTTCAAATTTATATTAAACTCAAAAAATCACCATATATTAAAAACGAGGGGTAATAATTCTTTAATTATTACTCCTCGTTTTATAAAAATTTTATATTATTTTTTAGAACCCACACCAAACGTGCAACACTCTCTATTTATATTAAATCTTCTATTTTATTTACATATTTTATTTTCTTACTCCCACTATCTTCTACAAAATAAATTTTTATATTTCTATTTTTATATCTTCCTTCTAATGTCTCATTGGAATACTCTGGATTTTTTTCTCCCTTCCCTTCTGAAACAATTAATATTTTTTCTGTTTTTAACTCATTTTTTAAAATAGACGCCACATTATCAGCTCTTTCTTTTGAAATTTTAAGGTTATATTTTTCACTTCCTGTAGAACAAGACGATCCAATCACCTTTAAAATTCCTTTTTTTCCTTTTATCTGTTCGGCTAATACCTTTATCTTCTTCGCTATTTCAACTGTTATTTGAGTTTTATTAATTTTAAAATTTGTACCTAAAATCTCAAATATTAACCTACCTTCATCTACTACTACTTTAGGAGGATTTTTCTTCTCTACTAGTCTCATAGGTTTCATATTTACACTATTAGATTGACATCCTGTGATTACAATTACCAATATAATTAATATTTTCTTCAACTTTTTCTAACCTCCCTAATAGTTCTTGATCCTCTATCTGGAAATATTTCCATTAATTTCTCTGTATTTTTTATATTGTAATCCATCAATAAACTTTTAGAACAAATTAATTTTATATATTTATCAAAAGTTGATGATTTTTTATGATTTTTCTCAGTATATTTTTTAGTTATATACTTAGGAGCTATTATTATTTCCTTTACAGGATATTCTTGAACTTCTAAAATTTCATTTCCACTCATAAAACTTCTTTCTATTGTTTTATCCTTAACTTCTATCTTCTCATAGATTTTATTATTCTCATAATAAATACTTATATTATCTTTTGTTATTTTTTCTACCAGTGGATAAACCTCGTAATATTTATCTTTTTCAACATAAACTTCTATATTTATCACTTGTACACCATCAACTAAATCATTTGAAATTTCCTTTATATACGTTTGTGAAAATGCTAGTGTGGTCATTAAAAAAAACAAAATTAATTTTTTCATATATTATCTCCTTTTAGATAGAGAGTTTTTAGCTCTCTATCTATATTATTTGTTAGTTTCCGCTTCTTCTTGAGAAACTTTCTTTTGCAAATTTTTAGTTAAATCGATTTCTGTTTCCTCTTTAGAATTTCTCTTAATTAATGGTTTTAATTGTTTAATCACAGCTAAACTGTGTAATTCTGAATGACTTGCTCCATCTATCTTTAAAATTTTATCTGCATCTTTATCTTTTCTGTGTGCTCTTTTAAATGCATTATCCCCACCAATATATTTAGTTATATCTGTTTTAGTATCAAATCCACCTTGTTTAGTTACTGTATCTTGATTCGACATTACATTTAAATATGAATTAGTTTTAGATTCAATAGTTTTTTTATCTGCCTTATGATCAGATCTCACAGGTGTCCCAAGAGTCACTAAATTATCTATCTTACCATTAGTTAATTTTAATGCTTCATTGGCTACATTTCCGCCATGACTGTGTGCTATGATATTTACTTTTATTCCTTTTTTGTTGTATCCCTCTATGATTTTAGCCAATTCTTTTCCTGCTTTTTTTCTAGTATCTGCCGTATTCTTTCCACTCCACTTAAATGTTACTGCTTCTCCACCATATTCTTTATTGATAGATTTAGCATGGGGACTCTTTGGACTAGCCCAGTCATTTTCAGCTGATTTAGAACTAAAAGTTCCATGGATCAATATATTTACAGTATTATCCTTTACTTCTCCTATATTTTCAGGCCTCATCTTAGGATCTAGAATATCTGGTTTACCTTTAAAATATTGTCCTAATTTTCCTTTCGAATACTCTTTTTTCTGTTCATTGGTTAATTTTTGTTTTACCGCTTTTTTAGTAGGTTTAACTACTCCTATATCTTCTTTTTTTATAGTTACTACTTTCCCACCGTATTTATCATTAGGATCAGTTGCTTTATCTAATACATTCTCTTGCTTGATATTTTTTTGCTTTAGAATTAAATCGATTTTTTTATTGTATTTATTTAAAGTATCTTCAAATGCCTTCTCTTTTTTCTTAAATTCTTTAAGATTAGCATCTGTTGGTTCACTTAAATATTTAGATTTAGATTTTTTATATGATTTTTCAATATTCTCTAAGATTTTACCTTCTTTTTTAGGGCTTAAACTATATGTATGTCCATCTTCTCCTACAATTCCATCTTTGGCTTTATTATAGTTTGTTAGATCTAGTTTTTTTACATTTTTTTCAGGTCTCTCTCTTTGACGAACTTTTTCTATCCCTGATATTTTATCTTTTTTTATTTTTTTATTACCTTCTAATGGTACTTCTGGTAACGGTCTTCCTTTATTTGGGTTTTTCTTTTCTTCTAAAGGAGTATTCTTTGCCAATTCATAACCAGCCTCTTCTCTTGCTCTTTTTTCTGCTGGTGTTTCTGGCAACGGTCTTCCTTTATTTGGACCTATATTTCCAATCTTATCATAAATATTATCAGGTTTTATCTTACTGTCGTCTATTTTGTCATATATTTTATCTTCCCCTGTTTGTTTCTTTGTAGGAGTGTCACTATCTTTTTCTAACACGAAATAATTATCTTTGTCTCCTCCTTTCTGTTTCTTTGTAGGAGTCTTTATATTTTCTAATTTATCATAAACATGATCTCTATTTTTATTAGTTTTATCCAAAGTTTCATATGGATTTTCTTGTTTATTTTTTTCTAACACGAAGTAATTATTTTCATCTCCTCCTGTCTGTTTCTTTGTAGGCGTTTTATCATAAGTTTTATCAGTTTCTTTTTCTACCAAGAAGTAATTATTTTCATCTCCCCCTGTTTGTTTCTTTGTAGGCGCTTTATCATAAGTTTTATCAGTTTCTTTCCCATTTATTTCATTTAATTTATTATATATACCATCATTATTATTATCTGTAACCTTTTTATCCTTTGCTGCTCCTGCTGGAACATCTGGTAATGGTCTTCCTTTATTTGGATTCTTTGCTGTTTCTGTTGG
>NZ_JBATVM010000304.1:0-7608 GCF_049671765.1 Psychrilyobacter sp. | reverse complement strand
GATAAAGGGCTTAGAGGATGTAAGAGAGGGTGGAGAGCGTTGTTTCAAATGTTTCGACCTAAGACTTACCCAAACAGCACAAATGGCTAAAAAACTAAACTATGACTAATTTTGTACTGCACTTTCTATCAGTCCATTAAAAAACGGTCAAAAGATAAATGAGATTGGAATAGAGTTAGAAGAAAGATTAGGAGTTAAATTGTTAAGAGCTGATTTCAAGAAAAAAAACGGGTACAAAAGATCTATAGAATTATCTCGTGAGCACAATCTTTATCGTCAAGATTATTGTGGATGTGTATATTCAAAAAAGGAGAGGGAAGAAGATGAAAAGAAGAAATAAACTTTACCTCTATATTGCTCTAATAGCAGGACTTTATTTCCTATTCAATAGAATTTTATTTCAATATTATGATAATATGATACAGGAATTTATAAATTAATCTAAAATATTAGACACTAGACAATTGAGATAAATAAAAATAATAAAAAAGGAGTTGAATTTTCAACTCCTTTTTAGTCTCTGTTATTACAGGTAATTATAAAGCGTTAACTGCAGCAGATAATCTAGCTTTCTTTCTTGATACAGTGTTCTTCTTGAAAACACCTTTACTAGCAGCTTTATCTAACTCTTTGTAAGTTACAGATAATGCAGCTTTTGCTGCCTCTGCATCTTTAGCTTCAATAGCTGTTAATAATTTTTTTACCATAGTTTTAGTTCTAGATTTTACAGCTTGATTTCTCACTCTGTTTCTTTCTGCCGTTCTTATTCTTTTTCTACCTGATTTAGTATGTGCCAAATTAATTCCTCCTAAGAATTTAAAAATTTAATATTCAAAATAATATTTTACCTCGTAATAATATCATACATCACAAGGAACGTCAAGATACTTCTTAACTAATGAGGTTAATTTGGTAAGTAAATAACAAGATTAGAGACCAATATTGTACAATAGACCGAATATATTATATCATATTTTCAATTACTTTAATACTTGTTTTTAAATCAATGATAAAGTAGAATAAAAAGAGTAATTTTTCCCCATTAATTTTTTAAGCCATAAAAATTATAGGTTGATTTAAATCCCTTATAATTATTAGTAAAAATTAACTTTAGTCAGCTAATCACTAAATAAAATCAAAAAAAATTAAAAGAGAACATGTGTTAGAATCTTTTTTTTCCTTGACTAAAAAAAAAAAAGGAGTATAATGAGATTTGCTTAAAAAAAAGAGGAAAAGCATTTTAATAAAAAAACATGAAAGTTTAGGAGGTTGTATATTATGGTTTACGTTTTATTGATAGTATCTTTTGCTATCTTAATTAAGGGAGCAGATATCTTTATTGAAGGGTCTTCCGTTGTCGCCAAAGCGTTTAAAATTCCAGAATTAATTATCGGAATAGTTATTGTTGGATTTGGAACCTCCCTTCCGGAGTTTGCAGTTAATATGGCTGCTATTGCTAATGATTCTAATGAAATGGCTGTTGGAAATATAGTCGGTTCAAATGTATTTAACATTTTATTTATTGTAGGTGCCATTGCTATCTTTAAACCTATGATCATAGATGATAAATTAGCAACATTTGATTTTCCACTAGCTATAGTTGCAGCGATCCTTCTGCCCTTTTTAGCTTTTGATGGAACACTTTTAGGATTTGATCAAAACCTTACCCGAATTGATGGTATTATATTTATATTTATATTTGCTTATTTTGTAAAAGAAACCATAGCCAAATCCTTGGTAGATCAAAAATATAAAGAGAAAAAAATGATCATTTATGAAATTGCAGGTGGGACTTTCAAACTAAATAAGTTTTTAAATGGGAAAAATAATAAAAAAACGTCTCTAAAACATCTTTCTAAAGATATAGCAATGATCGTCGTTGGATTAATCGCTGTAGTAAAAGGCGGCGATATGGTTATTGAATACGCATCTGAGATTGCTACGACCTTTGGAATGAGTAAACATTTAGTAGGACTTACTATTGTAGGAGTTGGTACATCTCTCCCTGAATTTATAGTATGTATAATGGCAGCTAGAAAAGGTCAACAGGGCATTGTAATTGGAAATATAGTCGGATCAAATACCTTTAATATCTTATTTACTTTAGGAGCATCTATGGCTATAAAACCAATCGTAGTAGATCATGCTATGATTACCGATGCTATGAATGTCGGAATGGCTACAATTTTAGTAGGAGCCTTTGCAATATTAAATAAAAAGATAGGTAGATTAGCAGGATTTGTATTGGTCATGGTATACATAATTTATATGTATAGTGTCATTAAAGGCGCGTAGTAAATTTGTAGGAGGAATCTAAATTATGATGAGTTTAAAAGAAATGTTTAAAAAAAATAAAGAAATACTAGTATTTTCACCCCTTAAAGGTAAAGTCATAGGTCTGAGTGAAGTCCCAGACAATGTTTTTACAAGTAATATTATCGGAGACGGATGCGCTATCATCCCTGAACCTGGAGAAATTTGTGCTCCAATATCTTCTAAAGTAGAAATATTTAAAACTAACCATCTTTTAATTTTTGAACCTAAAAAAGGTGTTTATATTGTTGTCCATTTCGGTGTAGGAACATCCCTTTTAGAAGGTAAAGGATTTAAAAGAATTGTAGAATTATCTCCTAAAAAAATGGTAGAAGTAGGAGATAAATTAATAAGCTATGATCTAGATTATCTAAAAGAAAATGCAAAATCTATAATCACTCCAATAATTGTAAGCGACGATAATGTCGATCATATAGAACTACTTGTAAAAACTGGTGAAAAAGTAGAAGCCGGAGCTCCGCTTATGAAGGTAACTCTTAAATAAAACATAAAAAAAGCAATATGACATTTTATATAAAGACTAAAAAAAGAGTGTATATACACTCTTTTTTTAGTCTTTATAATTACTTTCTAGAATAAGCTTCTTTGATCTGTATCACTTAGCCCATCTATTGAACCCAATTCTTTTAATTTTTCAATTATCGTAGCAGACGCCTTAGTTCTTCTTTTAAGGTCCTCATAAGATGAAAAAGCTCTTCCCGTACGTTCATTAAGCATATTTTCTACTACTGCTGCTCCCAATCCATTTACAGCAACAAGTGGTAACCTTATCTTGTCTCCTTCAATCTTAAACTTAAAACCATCAGATTTATAAACATCTACTCCTAAAAATTCTACTTTACGAGCATTCATCTCCAAGATAATTTCAGATAATGCCATCTGCCCTTTCTGTCTTACATCCATTCGAGGTTCATTGCTTAATTCTTTTATCTTACTTTTTATCCCATCTAAAGTAAGCATGAAGTCAGAATCAAAATCATCAGCTTTTCTACTTAAATATGCAGTATAGAAAGCTTGAGGATAATGAACTTTAAAATATGCAATCCTTACAGACATCATAACATAGGCTACAGCATGACCCTTAGGGAACATATACTTTATCCTTTTACAGGATTCTATATACCAAGAAGGAACTTTTCTACCTTTCATAACGTTTGAATATTCTTCCCAAGTATCAGGTTCTTTACTAGGTCTCCCCTTTCTAACAAACTCCATAATCTTAAAGGCTAATCCTTTTTCGATCCCTGAATCGATAAGAAAGTTCATAATATCGTCTCTTACTGAAATAATTTCTGATAAAGTAGCTTCCCCTTGACGAACAAAGTCTTGGGCATTATTTAGCCAAACATCTGTCCCATGAGATAGTCCAGATATACGACAAAGTTCTGAAAATGTTGTTGGTTTAGTATCTAGTAACATCTGCCTTACAAATCCAGTTCCAAATTCTGGTACTCCATAAGTTCCAACTGTTGACCCTATCTCATCTGGAGTAATCCCTAATGATTCAGTGCTAGAAAATAGCTTAAGAGTTTTTGGATCGGTTAATGGTATATCGTAAACATTAACTCCTGTTAGATCTTGTAATAGTTTAATTGTTGTAGGATCATCATGCCCTAATATATCTAATTTTACTAGTTGCTCATCCATTACGTGATAATCGTAATGGGTAGTTATAGAAGTTGAATTTTGATCATTTGCAGGTCTTTGTACAGGGGTGAAATCATAGATAGATTTACCCTCAGGAACAATGATCATTCCTCCAGGATGCTGTCCTGTAGTCTTTTTAACCCCTTCACATTTTTTTGCTATTCTTTCCATTTCTGCCCCTCTCATGGGCTTATTATTTTCTTCAGAAAATTTTCTTACATACCCATAAGCATTTCTTTCTGCCAGAGTAGAGATAGTTCCAGCTTTAAATACGTTTTCTTTCCCGAATAAAACTTCACAATATTTATGGATAGCACCTTGATATTCTCCTGAGAAATTAAGATCTATATCTGGGACCTTATCTCCATTAAATCCCATAAATACTTCAAATGGTATAGAATGCCCATCACGAATTAATTCTGTATCACATTCAGGACATTTTTTATTAGGTAAGTCTACCCCACTCCCCTCTTTATCCATAAATTCTGAATATTGACATTTGGGACATACATAGTGAGGATAAAGAGCATTTACTTCTGTTATATCCATCATAAATGCAACCAATGAAGATCCTACTGATCCCCTTGAACCTACTAAATATCCATGATCTAGTGATTCTTTTACTAATTTTTGAGCTGATAGATACAATACTGCAAAGCCGTTGCTAATAATAGCTTTTAATTCCCTTTTGATTCTAACATCAATATGTTTAGGAAGGGGATTCCCATATATTTTATAAGCTTTTGCGTAAGTCATGTCACTCACTTCTTCCTCTGCATTATCCATCTTAGGAGGATAAAATCCATCTGGAATAGGTTGAACCTTCTCAATCATCTCATTGATTTTATGAGTGTTATTTATAACTACATCATTTGCTAACTTATCTCCTAGATATGAAAATTCTTCAATCATCTCATTAGTAGTTCTAAAATATAATTGATTATCATATTGCCATGAACTAAATGCCATTCCACTACCATATCTAAGGACACTACGAGTAAGATACTCGTCTGGATTTAGATACTGTACATCTCCTGTAGCTACAACAATCTTACCTTGTTTTTCAGCTAACCCAACAAAATATTTGTTCATCTCAATGATACTGTTGTAAGATTCTACTTCTTTTTTCTCAACTAATTCAGTATATGTTCCCCTTGGATGGATCTCAAAATAATCATAATATTTAGCTAATTCTTCAATCTCAGATTTTGCCGTACCACGAAGGTAAGCTTTTGTTAATTCTCCTTCATTTCTAAAAGTCCCACTACCACTACTAGCCAAAATTAATCCTTCACGTAACTCAGTAAGAAGTGACTTAGGTATTCTAGGTTTTTTCTGACCATAAAAATCAATATGAGCTCTTGAAACTAATTCATATAGATTCCTTAACCCTTTTTGATTTTTAACTAAGATCATTGTATTAAACGTATCCATAAGTTTTATATCAGTTTCATAGACGTTATCTATCTCGCTTAGTTTATAGGCTCCCTTTGTTAATACCATATTCATCATTTTTACAAAAATATGTGCTGTTGCTTCAGCATCATCAACAGCTCTATGGTGGTTGTCAAGTTCGACACCTAAATGTTTTGCCATAGCTTTTAAATTATGCCTTTTGAGGTCTTTTAAAATATTTCTACCCCATAATAAAGTATCTATTACAGCAGGATCATAATTTTGATCAAGTCTACTTTTTAATTTTGTCTGGATAAAACCAATATCAAATTTTGCATTGTGGGCTACCATAGTAGCATCTTTTGAAAATTCTAAAAATTTTGGTAAAACTTCCTCAATTTGAGGAGCATCTGCAACTAATTCATCAGTAATCCCAGTAAGTTTAACTATATTTTCTGGAATAGGTTTATTAGGATTAACAAAGGTAGAAAATCTATCTATAATTTTAGTTCCTTTTAATTTTACTGCTCCTATCTCTGTTACCTCGTCATTATGAGGATCAAATCCAGTAGTTTCTATATCAAAGACTATATATGTTTCATCTTCTATTATGTTATCTCTTGCATTTTTTACCATCTTAACAGCATCATCTACTACATAAGCTTCGCAACCCATGATCACTTTAAAATCTTCCATTCCTTTAGCTACATTAAAAGCAAACGGGAACGAGTGTGTTACACCAAAATCTGTCACTGCAATAGCCTTATGACCCCAAGAATGAGCATGTTTAATTAAATCTTTTGCATCTATAAGCCCTGCCATATCACTCATCTTAGTATGAGCATGTAATTCTATCCTCTTTATTTCTGCCTCATCTTTTCTTATGACTGTTTTTGACTCAATTGCATTTACATTAGTTACAGCTAATATGTCTTCGTTATTCGTATACTGATCATTTTCTTTTTTACCCTTTACTTTGACCCACATACCAGCTTTAATATCTACCTTATTTTCTATTTTTGTGAAGATCTTAATAGAAATTGAATCTTCATGGTTAGTTATTCCAAACTTTACAATTCTCCACTTATTTTTTATCTCAATTTGTTCAACTTTGAAAACTTCTCCCTCTAAAGTACATACTTCTCCAGGATAGATTTCATTAAATTCTAAAAAATCATTGGTTGATCCTTTGATCATTCCACGTCCAAAGATAATTTTTTTCCCTTCACTACTTTCAATAATTTTTACCTTTTCCATATCCCTAGGTTCAGTTCTTTTAGCTTGCACTACAACTTCGTTTGCTGGGTTTTTTAATTGAATCTCCTTATTAGATCTTTCAATCTGTTCCTTGGTAATCTTAATAATTTCATCATTCATAACTTTTACTTCTCTTGTAAAGTCTCCTACAAGGAGCCGAATATCGAGATTATTTATTCCATATTTTCCTAATTTTGTATTTAATTTAATATCTACTTCCGCCTTTAGGAGATTCTCTAAAGATACTTGATCCTTTAATTCTATATCTATATGTTGGTCATGTATATAAACTCTATATAAATGTAAAAAAGATCTAGAAGGAGCACTGGTAGTTTTCAATTCCTTAATAATTCTCTCTACAACTAACTTTATATCCATTTTAGTTAAATTAGCAGTTTCAAATTCAACTCCTAAATCTAGCTCTAATTTATCTCCAAATTTCTTATTAATCTCTTTTTGTATAAGATCTAATTCATCTAAATTATGAAGGTTTTTTACCACACACAACAATTCTATTTTTTTTAATTTTTCATAAATAATAATTTCTTTTAACTCTATATTTTTTACTCCTACAGACTCAAAAAGATTCTTTTTTGGTCGTATTTTAACTATATTTCTAGGCATCTTTCCTCCCGACTTACCCTTAAACAATATTTCTATTTATACTATAATATTACACATAATAAAAAATTGACTTTCTTTATTTTATTTTTTCTATCACCCTAGTATTATATCATAGTCTCTAAATAAAAAATTAAAAAAGAAATGAAAAGATTTATGGATTATTACAATAATTCTAGAAACTGCTGGGGCTTAAAAAAATATGAGTTTTCTCGATATGTTTCTATATTTAAGAATAACTATTATCTTTTTAGAGGAAATTTTAATTACTACTATTTTTCAATACCTTGACCCTAAAATTATCCTATATACTTCAAAGATAATACCACTTTCTTGCCATTTTTCATATTATAG
>NZ_JBATVM010000303.1:0-21624 GCF_049671765.1 Psychrilyobacter sp. | reverse complement strand
TTTAAACGACAATTGAGTTTTTAATTTACACTTTCTTTCTCTATTTAATTGCTAATGTCCTATTGGTTGTCTCGCTTAAGGTCACTTTCGCTTTCCCTTGCGGACAAGAAGAAGTATACCGTGTTTACAAGTTTTCGTCAAGAGTTTTTTTGTTTTTTTCATTGGATTTTTTCAAAGGGAGTGAAGAAATTTCAATAACGCATTCTCTAGCTTTTTAATTTATTGAGCTACAGCTGACAAAACATATGTGTTATCACACTAAAAAAAACATGAAAAATTCAATAATACTTTACAATAATTAGTATCTTTTCACTTCTAATTAAAAAAAATTATTTATTTCTTATTTTTTATCTTTATCTATTCTTACTTAAAATCCACAATAATTTCAATATAAACTCAGCAATAATAAAAATTCATAACTATCCTAATAAAAAAGGTCCTAAGATTTTTACTCTTAGAACCTTTTTATTAGTTTTATAGAAAACCTTTATACTCTTTCATTACTAAATGAGCATTGATTTGCTGTATAGTGTCTATTGCGACTCCTACAACGATTATTATACCTGTCCCACCAAAGAATACAGGTAATCCTGCTGCTGTGAATATAAAAGCAGGTAAGACTGCTATAGCTGCTAAGAACACAGCCCCACCCCAAGTAATTCTAGTTATTACTTTTTCTAAATAGTCTACAGTTTCATTTCCAGGTCTAATTCCAGGAATTGTTCCTCCACCTTGCTTTAAGTTATCAGCAATTTTTTCTGGATCAAACATCATAGCTGTGTAGAAAAATGAGAAAAACATTACTAAAATCGCATATAAAATTAAATATATAGGATGATTTCTTCCTAACATTCTATTGATTAAAGCATAGTATGGCATAGTTGACGGCAATGAGCTCACTAGTAACGATGGAATCATCATTATTACAGATGCAAAGATTACGGGCATTACTCCTGCTGAATTTAATTTTACAGGCAAGAAACTACTATTTGCAGCATTTCCTTTCCCTTGAAATCCCCTTCCAACATAGTGGATAGGAATTTGTCTCTGTGCCAATTGGAATACTACTATTCCTCCTACAGTTAATAACGCAGAGGCTCCTACAGCTATTAAAACAGGTATTAAAAATTTATTTCCTTGCATTGTTTGTATTGTTTGAATAACTCCAGAAGGCATTCTAGCAATTACATTTAAGAAGATAATAAGTGAAATACCATTACCTACCCCTTTAATTGAAATTTGCTCTCCTACCCACATAAGGAATACAGTACCAGCAGTTACTGTAATTACAGTTGTCATAACAAACATAAATCCAGGTGTCATAACAAGTCCCATAGATTGTAACCACATAGTTACACCAAAAGCTTGTATAAAACCGATTACTATTGTTAAATATCTTGTCCATTGAGTCATCTTACTTCTTCCAGATTCCCCTTCTTTTTGGATTTCATCTAATTTCGGTATAATAACTGCTAATAAACTCATTACAATCGAAGCATTGATGTATGGCATTACTCCTAGTGCAAAAATAGATACCCTTTGGAAAGCTCCTCCTGAAAACATGTTTATAAACCCTAAAACACTGTTATTGTTTACCATAGAAGCTAATCTTTCTAGGTCTACCCCTGGAACAGGAATCAATGTTCCTATCCTAGCTACTAAAAACATCAATAATGTATAAATTATTCTTTTTTTAAGTTCAGGCGTATTCATTACAGCCTCGAGCTTGGCATTAAATTGATCATATAACGACATCTGTCCACCCCTTGTTGCACAATATAATTGTGTGTAGTATATATATTTCCCTGAAAATACGGATACTATAAGTATAGCACATTTTTTTTCTTTTTAATATCTTCTATGTCATCTTATTTCATTAATTTATAATATTACAAAAGGTCTGCAAAATTGCAGACCTCTTATTTAAAATAATTTAGCTTAGTCAGCTACGTTAGTTGCTTTCTTTGCTTGCTTATCTCTATTTCCAGCTACATCTTTAAAAGTCTTAACAACGTGAACTGTAACAGTTCCACCATTAGCTTCTACAGCTGCTAAAGCTGATGCAGATACTTTATTAACAATAACTGATACGTTTTTGTCTAAAGTTCCGCTTCCTAATAACTTGATTCCAGATTTAACATTCTTGATAACTCCAGCTTCAACTAACATGATAGGAGAAACTTCAGTTCCTGCCTCAAATAAGTTTAAGATGTCTAAATCAATAATTGCGAAATCTTTCTTGAATCTAAAGTTTGAGAATCCTCTCTTAGGAATTCTTCTGATTAAAGGCATTTGTCCACCTTCGAATCCAGCTCTTAAGCTTGATCCAGAACCAGATCTTGATTTTTGTCCATTATGTCCTTTTCCAGATGTTTTACCAGTACCAGAAGACATTCCTCTTCCGACTCTTTTTCTATCTTTTCTAGGAACTGAAGGCGTTAATTCATTTAATTTCATTATTTTACCTCCTCAACGTTAAGCATATATCCAATTTGGTGTAATTTACCTTTGATATCTGCTGTATCGTTGTGTTCTACTACATCATCTATTTTTTTTAAACCTAAAGATTGTAATGTAGCAATATGTCTTGGTTTTCTTCCAATTGGACTCTTAACAAGTCTAACTAATAATTTTGCCATGTCTTTGCTACCTCCTTAGTTTAATATTTCCTTAACTTCTTTACCTCTTAATTTTGCAACTGATTCAGCTGATCTAAGAGTTTTTAAACCTTCGATAGTAGCTCTTGCAACGTTTATCTTGTTCTTAGATCCTCTGATCTTCGTTAAGATATCTGTTATTCCAACTAATTCTAAGATTTCTCTTGCTGATGATCCAGCAATTACTCCAGTACCTTCAGATGCGGGCTTCATCCACACCTTAGTACTTAAGAACACACCATCTTGTTGATGAGGTATAGTTGTTCCTCTTAAAGAAACAGTTACCATGTTCTTTTTAGCAGTAGCTATAGCTTTTTTGATAGCGTCAGGAACACCATTGGCTTTTCCTAATCCTAAACCTACTCTACCTTTTTCATCACCTATTGCAGCTAAAACTGAGAAAGATATTGATCTTCCACCTTTTGTAGTTTTAGAAACTCTAGAGATTTTTAATATTTTTTCTTTAAATTCTTTTTCTTCTCTTTTAAACTTAGACAAAATATATCCTCCTCTCTACTAGAATTTTAATCCAGCTTCTCTAGCAGCATCAGCTAACGCAGCAACTCTACCAGTGTATACATAACCACTTCTATCGAATACTACAGTTTCTAATCCTTTTGCTACAGCTAGCTCAGCAATTTTCTTACCTACTAACTTTGCCGCCTCTATGTTTCCACCGTGCTTAACTTCAGCTTTTACATCGTTAGATATAGTTGAAGTTGCAACTAATGTTACACCATTTACATCGTCAATTAATTGAGCGAATATGTTATTGTTTGATCTAAAAACATTTAATCTTGGTCTTTCAACAGTACCAGAGATCTTGTTTCTAATAGACAATTGTTTTCTTCTTCTTAAAGCTTTTCTATTAACTTTTTTAAACAACTGCTTACCTCCTTATTAGTTAAGGTAAATTACGCTTTCTTACCTTCTTTTCTTCTTACAACTTCATCCGAGTACTTAACTCCTTTTCCTTTATAAGGTTCAGGTTTTCTGTTTGCTCTGATTTCTGCTGCTACTTGTCCAACTACTTCCTTTGATATTCCATCAATATGAATTGTAGTATTACCTTTTTCAACTGTAAATTGAATTCCGTCAACTTCAGAAATTAACACTGGATGAGAGAAACCTAAAGCGATTTCTAATCCTTTCCCAGCAGCTTTGGCTCTATATCCAACACCTACTAAGTTTAATGTTTTTCTGAATCCTTCTGTTACACCAACAAACATGTTGTTGATGTTAGCTGTTGCAGTTCCGTGCATAGCTCTTTCAGTAGGAGTGTCTCCGTCTCTTGTTACAGTTAATTCATTATTTTCAATTTTAACAGTTAATCCGTTAAAGATTTCTCTAGTTAAAGTTCCTTTAGGTCCTTTTACAGTTACTACATTTTCATTGATAGTAACCTCTACGCCTGCAGGGATAACTAGGGCTTTATTACCGATTCTTGACATTTAAAATGCACCTCCTAGTTATTTCTTACCAAACGTAACATAGTACTTCGCCACCAATATTAGTCTTTCTAGCAATTCTGTCAGTTACAAGTCCGTTAGACGTTGAAACTACAGCAATTCCTAATCCAGATAATACTCTTGGCATATCGTCAGCAGAAGAATAAACTCTTCTTCCTGGCTTAGATATTCTCTTGATTCCTTTAATTACTTTTTCTTTTCCTACATACTTTAAATATACTCTGATGTTTTTCTTGTTTCCATCAGTGATTACTTTATAGTTAGAGATATACCCTTCTTCTTTTAATACAGCAGCTAAAGCTACCTTCATTTTTGAATGTGGAATATCTACTTTGTCGTGCATTACTGAGTTAGCATTTCTAACTCTTGTTAACATATCTGCGATTGGATCAGTTAAAAACATATCTACAAATCCTCCTTCCTAGTTTCTTATATGATGTTACGATCTAATGGATATTACTACCAAGATGATTTAGTTACACCTGGTATTAATCCTGCTCCAGCTAATTGTCTAAACTTAATTCTAGAGATTCCAAATTCTCTCATATATCCTCTAGGTCTTCCGTCTATTTGACATCTATTTCTTTTTCTTACTGGAGAGGCATTCTTAGGAAGCTTGTTTAATTCATCAACAGCTTCTACGTCTCCAGCTTGTATTCTAGCTTTTAAGTCTGCTCTTTTTGCAGCAAATTTATCAACTAGTTTAGCTCTTTTAACGTCTCTTGCGATCATAGACTTTTTAGCCATGTGCTCGTCCTCCTCCTACTACTTTTTAAAAGGCATACCAAATGCTTTTAGTAATGCTCTTCCTTGCTCATCAGTTTGTGCTGATGAAACTATTGATATTGACATTCCGAATAATTTATCTACTTTATCGAATTCGATTTCAGGGAATACTAATTGATCTCTCATTCCAAGAGAATAGTTTCCTCTACCATCAAATGCTTTTGCAGAAACTCCATCGAAGTCTCTTACTCTTGGTAAGATTACAGTTACTAATCTATCCATAAAATCGTACATAGCTTCTCCTCTAAGAGTTACTTTTGTTCCGATTGCTTGACCTTCTCTTAATTTGAATCCAGCTTCTGACATCTTAGCTGTAATTACAACTGGTTTTTGACCAGATATAATTGCTAAGTCTGCTGCTGCTGCATCCATTAATTTAGAGTTTTGAGTCGCTTCTCCAACACCCATGTTTAAAACAATTTTGTTTAATCTTGGACATTCCATTATATTTGTTAATCCTAACTCTTTCATAAGAGCAGGAGTCATTTCATTTGTATATCTTGTATGACATCTAGAAACATATTTAGCCACTAGTTACCCTCCTTTACTTATAAAGTTTCTCCAGAAACTTTAGAGTATCTTACTTTCTTACCATCTACTACCTTAGATCCAATTCTAGTTGGCTTTCCAGTTTTAGCATCAAAGATCATTACCTTTGAAGAAAAAATTGGTGCTTCCATAGTTACAACTCCACCTTGTGGATTTGTTTGGCTAGGTTTTAAATGCTTAGTAACAACATTGATTCCTTCAACTAAAACTTTACCTTTTTTAGTAAATACTTTAGTGATTTTTCCAGTTTTACCTTTATCTGACCCAGAGATTACCATTACTGTATCTCCAGTTCTAACGTGCATTTTTGTAGGCACGAATTTGATTTTAGGTTTAGCCATGATTTAAGCCTCCTTCCTTATAATACTTCAGGAGCTAAAGAAACTATTCTCATAAAGTCTTTTGCTCTTAATTCTCTAGCAACAGGTCCAAAAATTCTTGTTCCTCTTGGCTCTTTTTTGTCGTTGATTACAACTGCTGCGTTGTCATCAAATTTGATATATGATCCGTCTTGTCTTCTTATTTCCTTTTTAGTTCTAACTACTACAGCTTTGATTACGTCTCCCTTTTTAACGTTTCCGCCAGGATTCGCTTCTTTAACTGAAGCTACAACTATATCACCGATAGTTCCGAATCTTCTTACAGATCCACCTAAAACTCTGATTACCATTATTTTCTTAGCACCCGAGTTATCAGCAACATTAAGGACAGTTTGTTGTTGTACCATGTTGTACCCTCCTCTCAATCTCTAATTAATTAAGATTATTTAGCTTTTGCTATTACTTCAACTAATCTCCATCTCTTATCTTTAGATAATGGCTTAGTTTCCATGATTCTTACTTTGTCGCCAGTTTTAGCAATATTGTTTTCGTCATGAGCCTTAAATTTGTTAGTTCTTTTCATTCTTTTTTTATATAAAGAGTGTAATTTCGTAGTTTCTTCCATAACAACGATAGTTTTATCCATCTTGTCCGAAACAACGATTCCTTCTCTAACTTTTCTTTCGTTTCTCAAGAACCCTACCTCCTCGTTGTACAATGAGTTACTTAACTTTATTAAGCTGTTCTCTCATTTAAAATAGTTTTGATTCTAGCGATGTTTCTTCTAACTTCTCTTATCTTAGCAGTGTTCGCTAATTGACCTAATGAAAGTTGAAACTTTAAGTTAAATAATTCTTCTTTTAATTCTTTTGCTTTTACTACTAATTCCTCAGTAGCAATTCCTCTGATTTCTTTAGCTTCCATTATTTCTCACCACCATCTTTTTTTACAATTTTACAAGCGATAGGTAATTTCATTGTAGCTTTTCTTAAAGCTGCTAATGCAAGCTCTTCAGGTATTCCAGAAACCTCAAATAAGATTCTTCCTGGTTTTACTACTGCAACGTAACCTTCTACGTTACCTTTACCTTTACCCATTCTAACTCCAGCAGGTCTTGCTGTGATAGGCTTGTCAGGGAATATTCTAATGAATACCATTCCTTCTCTTTTGAAAGTTCTGTTTATTGCTACTCTACAAGATTCAATTTGTCTATTCGTAATCCATTTAGGCTCAAGGGCTTGTAATCCCCAATCTCCGAATGCTACAGTATTTCCTCTTGAAGCAGATCCTTTCATTCTTCCTCTGAAACTTTTTCTATGTTTTGTTCTTTTAGGCATTAACATAATTACTTAACCCCTCCTTCCTTTTTAGTTGGAAGCACTTCACCATTAAAAATCCATACTTTGATTCCTAAAGCACCATATGTAGTTCTAGCAGTTGCTGTTGCGTAATCGATGTCAGCTCTTAAAGTATGTAAAGGTACCTTTCCTGCTACATTCCACTCTGCTCTAGCGATTTCTGCTCCATTAAGTCTTCCTGAAATCATAACTTTGATTCCTTTTGCTCCAGCTTTTTCAGCTCTCATGATAGCTTGGTTCATTGCTCTTTTATAAGCAACCCTCTTCTCAATTGAAGTTGCGATTCCCTCTGCTACTAAAGTTGCATCTTTGTTGAAGTTTCTAACTTCTTGCACTTTAATGATAACTTTTTTACCAGTCATCTTAACTAATTTTGTCTTTAACGATTCAATTTCAGAACCTTTTCTTCCAATTACAATTCCAGCTTTAGCTGTGAATATTAAAACTACAACCTGTGAAGGTGAAGTTCTTTCTATTTTAACTTTAGAAATTCCTGCATGGTAGTAAGCTTTCTTTACGAAAGATCTGATTTCCATATCTTCGTGTAAGTAATTTGCGTACTCTTTTTTTCCAGCATACCAAGCTGATTCCCAAGTTCTTGTAATTCCAAGTCTTAGTCCTCTAGGATCTACTTTTTGTCCCACAGTCTTACCTCCCTGATTTACTTCTCTGATACTGCTACAACGATGTGTGCTGTAGGTTTTCTGATTATGTCTGCTTTACCCATTGCTCTTGGCTTTATTCTCTTCAATACTGGTCCTTCATTGATCATTATTGTAGAAACAACTAATTTTTCTTCATCCATTTCATGGTTGTTAGTTGCATTAGCGATAGCTGATGATAAAGTTTTCTTTATTATTACTGCTGATTTCTTGTTTGCAAACTCAAGGATATCTAACGCTTCTAAAGCTGATTTTCCTCTTATTAAGTCTGCTACTAATCTTGCTTTTCTTGGAGATAATCTCACATATCTAGTTATTGCTCTAGCTTCCACTAGTATAACCTCCCTTATCATATCCTAATTGATACATTATTTTTTCTTTTTCTTTTTATCTACACCATGACCGTAATAAGTTCTAGTAGGTGAAAATTCTCCTAACTTATGCCCAACCATATACTCAGTTACGTGAACAGGTACATGCTTTTTACCGTTATAGACTCCAAATGTTAATCCAATGAAGTTAGGAAATATAGTTGATCTTCTTGACCAAGTTTTGATTACCGCTTTCATGTTATCCGCTGCAACTGCTGCTTCAACTTTCTTCATTAAGTGATGATCACAAAAAGGTCCTTTTTTTAATGATCTTGCCATTAGTCAGTGCCTCCTCTCAAATTACTTTTTCTTCTTTCTTCTTACGATGAACTTATCAGATGCTTTATTTGTTCTAGTTTTCTTACCTAAAGTTGGTTTACCCCAAGGAGTAACAGGAGATTTTCTACCGATAGGTGATCTACCTTCTCCTCCACCATGTGGATGATCACAAGGATTCATTGCTGATCCTCTTGTATGTGGTCTTCTTCCCATGTTTCTGTTTCTACCTGCTTTACCGATTGACACTAATTGATGTTCAGCGTTTCCGATCTCACCAATAGTTGCCATACATTCTTTATGAATTAATCTTAATTCTCCAGAAGGTAATTCGATATGACAGTAAGTTCCTTCTTTAGCAACTAGTCTAGCTGAAGTCCCTGCAGATCTTACTAATTGTCCACCTTTAGCAATTTGTAATTCAACGTTATGGATTTGCGTTCCTACTGGCATATCCTTTAACTTAAGTGCGTTTCCTGGCTTGATTTCTGCAGTAGCTCCTGCCATTACAACGTCTCCAGCTACTAATCCTTTAGGAGCTAAGATATATCTCTTTTCTCCATCTACATAATGTAATAAAGCGATGTTTGCCGTTCTGTTTGGATCATATTGAATAGATGCTACCTTTGCAGGTATGTCTAATTTATTTCTTTTGAAATCAATTATTCTATACATTCTCTTATGACCTTTTTGTCTGTTTCTACCTGTTCTGTGACCATAGTTATCTCTACCGTACGCTGAGTTTAAAGGTACAGTCAAAGATTTTTCAGGTCTAACATTTTTATCTAATTCTTCACTAACTAGGTAAGACATATGTCTCGTACCGTTAGTCATAGCTTTCATCTTTCTGATTGCCATTTCTATTAACCTCCATTGACCTATAAATATCTTATATTTTTAAAATTTTGTTCAATTAAACTGTTTCGAAGTAAGTAATTGCATTTCCTGCAGCTAATGTTACAACAGCTTTTTTCTTAGCTTGAGTCATGTACAATTTTTGTCCATGTCTAGCTGAAACTGATTTGATGTTAGATGTAGCTACATCTGTTACCTTTACATTAAAGATAGTTTCGATAGCTTTTCTTATTTCAATTTTGTTAGCCTTCTTATTTACTTCAAAAGTGAATTTATTGAATTCTCTTCTTAAAATTTCAGATTTTTCAGTGATGATAGGCTTTTTGATGATATCGTAAGCAGTCATTATCCTAGCACCTCCTCAAGTGTTGTTAAAGCATCCTTAGTAATGATTACTTGGTTTTGCTTTAATAACCAGTATACACCTAATTCATTTGGTTGTAATACAACTGCATTTTCTAGGTTTCTAGCTGATAAATATAAGTTGAAGTCTTCTTTGTTTGCTAAATCATTTACTACGAATAATTGCTTATTAGTAGCTTTTAAAGCAGTTGTTAACGCTACGATTGCTTTTGTCTTAGGTGCATCGAATGTTGCATCTAATACTAAGATATCCCCGTTAGCTACTTTAGCTGATAATGCTGATTTTAAAGCTAAGCTTCTTACTTTCTTATTTACTTTCTTTTCAAATGATCTTGGTGACGGACCGAATGTAACTCCTCCACCTACCATATGAGGGGCTCTGATAGTACCTTGTCTAGCTCTACCTGTTCCCTTTTGTCTGAAAGGCTTTCTTCCTCCACCTCTCACCATTCCTCTTGTCTTAGTTGATGCAGTCCCTTGTCTTGCAGCAGCTAATTCAGCAGTTAACACTTCGTGTAAAACTGTCTTATTAGGCTCAATAGCGAATACTGTATCTTTAACTTCTACAGTACCAGTTTGAGCACCTGTAACATCATATATATTTAAAACTGACATTGTCGTCCTCCTCTCTTATTCCTTCTAAATTATTTTTTGATAGCTGGCTTAATTACGATGTATCCGTTCTTTGGTCCTGGAACCGCACCTTTTACTAATAATAAGTTGTTTTCAACATCAACTTTTACTAATTCTAAGTTTTGAACAGTTACTTGTGCATTACCATATCTTCCCATCATTTTCATACCTTTGAATACTTTAGAAGGGTTTGAAGATTGTCCAATTGATCCTCCAAGTCTATGATTTCTTGAAACACCATGAGTCGCTCTGTTTCCGCTGAAGTTATGTCTCTTCATTACACCAGCAGTACCTTTACCTTTCGAAGTACCAGTGATGTCTACGAAGTTAGTTCCTTCTAAAACGTCTACTTTTAACTCTTGTCCTAATTCATAACCTTCTACCGAGTCTACTTTAAGCTCTTTAACAAATCTTTGAGATTTAACTCCAGCTTTGTTGAAGATTCCCATAAGTGGCTTAGTAGTGTTCTTCTCTTTCTTTTCCCCGAAACCTAATTGAATAGCTGAGTACCCTTCTTTTTCTACAGTTTTCTTTTGTAAAATGTAGTTAGGACCTGCTTCGATTACTGTTACTGGAATAGCTTTTCCATTTTCGAAAATTTGAGTCATTCCGATTTTTTTACCTAAAATTCCTGACATATTGTGTCTACCTCCATCAAATAATATATTGGTTAGCAACTTTGCCTCGTGGTTCCCACATTTTCTTTTTACAGAAAACAGCTTATTACTGCCAACTTGTATTATTCTGTAAAGCAATCTAAAATGTGATTTTTAAATTACCTAACAAAACGAAACCATTAGTAATTAAACTTGTTTGATTTCAATACCTACACCAGCTGGTAAGTTAACTGCAGTTAAAGATGAAATAGTCTTTTGAGTAGCGTCTTTAATCTCAACCATTCTTCTGTGAACTCTCATTTCGAATTGTTCTCTAGAAGATTTGTTAACGTGAACTGATCTTAATACAGTGTGCTTCTTTATCTTTGTTGGTAAAGGCATAGGTCCTGCGATTTCCGCTCCAGATTTTTTAGCAACGTCTGCGATTTTTGCTGCTGATTGATCTAATAATTTATGATCATAAGCATTTAAATAGATTCTTAACTTTGATGCCATTTGTATATTGCACCTCCCGTCTTGTAATGTTTTATAGTTTTAAGGTCAACTATCTTTCACAACCCAAATATTATATCACACTTTCTAAAAAATGCAAAATGTTTTTTGTGTTATAAACTGTTTTTGTGACTATGGGGATTTCCGATTTTTTTCGGCTATCCACTTCTTAAATACTTAGTTAGTTTATCAAAAACAACGAGAAAAATACAGGACAAAAGTCCGATTTTAAAATTTTAGTTTTTAGGAAATTTATTTCAATGATATTAAACTTCAAGAAACTACACTTAACACTTCCTCGCTTATTATACTTCCATATATATAGTATGTTTTTGTAGCAACTTTTTATATTTATATTTTCTCGTTTTATAAATACAAAAATCGATTATAGATAAAACAAATTTTGAATGTGACAAAAGGGAACTAAAGTGAGAAAATCAACTAAAAAAAAAGGATTAAACTCTTTAGTCTAATCCTTTCAATACATCCAGTATATCCCCTAATTTAAAACCTCTCCTCATAAAGTAGGCAACCTGTTTTTCTTTTTCCTTATTTTTCACTTTATAAAGTAAATCTGAGATCATTTTTTTCTCATCCTGTTTTACCTCACCATAGACAATATCTATAATTGATGAATCTATTCCTTTTAAATGAAGTTCGTATTCTATTCTCTTTCTACCTAAGTTTTTTTTCGAATTTATATAAGATTCAGCATAACTATAATCATCTAAATACCCTAACTCAGATAATTTAGAGATCACTTTTTGCAGTTGGCTTTCAACTACTGAATTTCTCTTATATTTCATTCTGAACTTTTGTAGAAGCTCTCTCACTGTATAATCACGTTTAGATAACAAAAAATAAGATTTTGAAAGAGCCGAATCATAGATAATATCACGGTATTCCTCTGGACTGATCTCACCATCAGTTTTTATCCTATATTTAGCTTTTATATCTCTATTTATGTCTATCACTTCATCATTTTCAAGGTATACCTTATTTTTCTGAAACTTCAGTATCTTCATTTACAACCTTTTCCTCTATTACTGGATATAAAACTAAGTTCACTTCTTTTTCTATCTGACCTAAAAGCTCCTTATCTTCCTCTAGTCTAGCTTTTACATTTTCTCTACCTTGACCTAATCTAATATCACCATAACTAAACCAAGCTCCTGATTTTGCCACTATATCATTCTCAATACCTAAATCCAATATTTCCCCTACTCTAGAAATTCCTTTTCCATACATTATCTGAAATGCTGCTTCTTTAAATGGAGGAGCTATCTTATTTTTAGTTACCTTTACTTTAGTTTCATTCCCTAAAATATCATCACCTTGTTTAACCGACCCCACTCTTTTTATCTCAAGTCTTACAGATGAATAGAATTTAAGTGCTCTACCACCTGTTGTTGTTGTTTGTGGTCCAAATCCAAACCCACCTATTTTTTCTCTAATTTGATTTATAAAAATCATAGTAGTTTTTGATTTATTTAAATTACCAGTTAGTTTCCTCAAAGCTTTTGACATTAATCTAGCTTGTAACCCCATCTGTTGATCACTCATCTCTCCATCTATCTCTACTTTTGGTACCAGTGCAGCTACCGAGTCAATTACTATTATGTCTACTGCTCCTGATCTCACTAACATATCTGCAATTTCCAATGCTTGTTCCCCATAATCTGGCTGTGATATCAATAATTCATCTACGTCTACTCCTAAAGCCTTTGCATATTTAGGATCCAATGCATGTTCTGCATCTATAAATGCGGCTATTCCACCTATCTTCTGTGCTTCTGCTATAGCATGAAGGGCTACAGTTGTCTTCCCTGAACTTTCAGCTCCATAGACCTCAATAACTCTACCTCTAGGATATCCTCCTAGTCCCAATGCTATATCCAAATTTATACTTCCAGTAGGGATTACTTCTACTTTCATATGGGCATTTTCTCCCATTTTCATTATAGATCCATCACCGTACTCTTTCTTTATCTGCTTCATTGCAAGTTCTAATGCTTTATTTTTATCTACTACTACTTCTTTTTTCTTAGTCATTTTTTCTTTAGCCATCTTTTCACCTCATTAAAAAATCTTTTCTTTCTAAGAATAGTTTACTATATTATTCCCTTCTTTACAATTAAAGTTGTACCAATATATATCACCACTTAATACAGGTAATTCCTTCTACAACTAATAAATTAACTGAAAAATTTAAATATTCCACAAAACAAAAGAAAGTAACCTCAGTAAAATTTCTACCAATGAGTCACCTTCTTTATATGAAATATGTTCTTTTATTATCCTAAGTTTTAAATATTTTTATAAATAACTGAACTTTCGTGATTGTTCATGTATAAAAACTTACTTTATTTTAGTCATCTAATTATTTTGTAACTTCTTTATAATTTTCTTTAGTTATCATAAAAGCATCCACTGCTGTTTTCATGGGAATTTCTTCCCCATTTTTTATATTTTTAATTAATAATCTAGCTGACTCTCCACCAATTTCATCTGCTGAAAAATATGGTGCCACTTTCATAGCCGAATATTCTTTTTCAAATTCACCAATAGCTAAATATCCACCCATTCCTATTACAACTGATTCTTTGTCTTTTCCACTTTGTTCTAACGCTCTTACAGCACCGATTGTTCCTTCTTCATTCCCACCCATTACAATCCATTTTTCAATATTAGGATTCGCTGTGATTATTGCTGCTGCTGCATTATAACCTTTATCTGTTTCACCATTATAGTCCGATTTAAAAATTCTATCCTTTGAAAAATCAGGCAACACTTCTAAAATAGATTCAAGCTCTCCATCTGTTCTAGGCACAACACTTGATACCGTATCCATAGTTAATATTAATACACCGACACTTTCATCATTTTCTAATTTATTTTCTTTTATATAGTTAGCACCCCATTTCCCTACAGATAATCCAATTTTTTTAGAACTTATTCCTACCCACGGAGCTATTAATTCACCTTGTTGATCAACTAGTGCATCATCTACTGCTATCACTGGAATTCCTGCTTCTTTTAATTTTGATACAGTTATTTGACTCAAATTTTGATCTGGAACACATATAAGAACACCGTCAACTTTTTGAATTATTATATTTTCTAAAGCACTCAAATAAGTATCTGGATTCATTTGTGCATCAATATATATAAATTTTGTTGCACCCATTTCTTTAGCTGCTTTTTCCGCTGCTTTTCCCTCATCAATAAACCAAGTTTGATCTCCAGCTTTATATATTCCTGCAATTACTAACTCATTACTATTTACTTTTTCTTTTTTTCCACCACACGAAACCAAACCAATACTCACTAATACTAAAAACATTAAACTAATTATTTTTTTCATTTTTTCCTCCTTTGTCTTCTAATGTAATCAAAAGCTAAAGCTATTAGCAATAATAATCCTCTAGCAACATATTGCCAAAACGAAGGTACATTCAATATTAGTAGTCCATTATTAAACCCTTGTAAAATAAGCACTCCTAAAAATGTACCAAATATAGTTCCCACTCCTCCTGTAAAAGCTGTTCCTCCTAAAACCGCTGCCGTAATTGCATCAAATTCTAAACCAATATTTGCTGCCGGTTGTCCTGAAGTCAATCTTGAAGTCAATATTATTCCTCCTAGAGCTGAAAGACCTCCCATAATCATGTATAATATTAAAGTCATCTTTTGAGGATTTAGTCCAGCTAAAAATGAAGCTTTCTTGTTCCCTCCAATAACATAAATATTTCTTCCAAAACTTGTCCTTCCTAAAATTATACCAAATATAATAAATACAGCTATCAAGATTAATACCGGTATTGGAATTCCTAAAACTCTAGTTTTCCCAAGTAATATAAAATTTTTATTACTTACAAATATTGGTTTTCCACCACTAAAGATAAATGCTGCCCCTCTTACTATCGTCATACTAGCTAAAGTTGCTATAAATGGTTCTATTTCTAATTTATTAACTATTATTCCATTTATCATCCCTATAAAAATTCCTATGATAATAGAAATAATAATTGCTAATCCCATATTCAAGCCACTTCTCAATAAAATTGCTACAATTACACTAGATAGAGCCGCAGTAGAACCTGGAGATAAATCAACTAGCCCTCCAATTAATAAATAAGTTTCACCTATCGCAACTAGTCCCATTAAAGATGCCGCAACTAAAATATTTATTGAATTTTGAGTTGTAAAAAAATACGGTGATAACATCGAAAAAATCACCCACATCACTACTAAGGCAACAAATAAACTTAATTTTCCTCCTGATACATACTTTTTTATTCTTTCCATTTAAAAAACCACCTCCTTTTTTTATTCTGTACCCATAGCCAGCTTTAGTAACTTTTCTTCTGTAGCTTCCAAACTTTCTGCTTCTCCAACTATTTTTCCATTTCTCATAACAATTATCCTATCAGATACTCCTATAACTTCAGGCAACTCCGACGAAATCACTATTATTCCCATATTATGTTTCGCACATTCAAATATCAAATTATAAAATTCTGACTTCGCTCCTACATCGATTCCCTTTGTAGGTTCATCTAAAATTAAAATTTTAGGTTTTGAAGCTAACCATCTTGCTAATATTACTTTTTGTTGATTCCCTCCACTAAGATCTATAATTTTTTTATCTTTAGAAGACGTTTTAATACTTAAAGCCTCTATATTTTCTTTTGAAAAATCTTTTTCTTTATTTTTGTCTATAAACCCAAATTTATTTATCAACTCCTTTAAAATAATTATAGACATATTTTGCTCTACACTCAAAACAGGAAAAATTCCATCATGTTTTCTATCTTCTGGGCAAAGACCAATACCTTCTTGAATAGCTTTTGTTGGAGAATTTATTTCAACTTCCTTTCCTTCTATCAAAATTTTTCCCGATACTTTTTTATCTACTCCAAAAATAGCATTCATTACTTCTGTTCTTCCAGAACCTACTAGACCAGAAAATCCTAAAATTTCTCCTTTTCTTAGTTTGAAAGAAATATTTTTAACCTTATCTGTGTTCACATCTTTTAATTCCAAGACAATATCTTCAGTTCTATTTCCTTTTTTTGATGTTTGAAAAACGTCTCCTAAATCTCTCCCAACCATTTTTTTAATCAATTCTTTCTCGGTTGCTTCCCCTTTTTCAAAAACCCCTGTTACTTCACCATCTTTAAAAACAACAATTTTATCTGCTAATAATTTTATTTCATCCATTCTATGAGTTACGTAGATGACAATTTTATTTTGTGCTTTTAACTTCCTAACTACATCAAATAAAACATCAGTTTCTGCATTAGATAAACTTGCCGTAGGCTCATCAAATGCAATTATTTCAGAATTTTTATAATAAGCTTTTATAATTTCAATCATTTGTTGATGAGCTACATTTAATTTCTTCACTAATTCCTTAGGACTAATGTCTAATTCAAACTCTTTAAGTAAAGCCTCTGTATCTTTATATAATTTTTCATAATCAACAAAACCAAATCTATTTTTAGGTAAATTCCCTACAAAAATATTTTCAGCTATACTTAACTCTAATAATATTTGTCTTTCTTGATATATTACTGCAACTCCATTTTTTATTGCTTCATTAGGATTTTTAAAAAAAATTTCATTTCCATTAATTAAATATTTTCCAGCTGTTTGATAGTAGTCACCATTTAAAATTTTTAATAAAGTCGATTTTCCAGCTCCATTTTCTCCTAAAAAAGCTACTATTTCTCCACCCTTTAAATTAAAAGAAACTGAATTTAACGCCCTTACACCTGGAAAATCCTTTGTAATTTCTCTAAACTCTAATGTGTTTTTCATTCCGCATCACCAAATTCAAGTAGCAATTCTTTATTTAAAGCAATAGCTTCAAAATTATTTACGTCTAACTCTAATGATCTTTTTAAATTTTCTTTTGATTTTTTTAAATTTCCTAAACCTAAATAACCTAAACTCATCAAATAATAGCATAAAGTTTTATTAACTATATTAAGATCCTGATCAAAAACAAGCAATTCTGGAACTGATATTGCAAAGTAATGAACCTTAGCTTCAGTTTGGCTTTTAGTTTTTGCAATTTCTACTAAATTTGAAAATATTCCCTTTGCTTTTTCAAAGTCTCCCAATTCTTCAAAAGCTTTCCCTTGGTAGTAATTCATTTGAAGTTTTTCTGGTTTATAACTTAAATCACTACTAGAAATAACACTTTCATTTGCACATTTTAATAAATATTTTCGAGATTTTTCTACATCAATTTTTTTATATGCAATTCCTAAATAATAATTAACATCTGCTTCCGGTGTCCCATGTATTTTCCCTTCCCCAAAATTTTGAGGGTATTCTAAAGAATTCTTAAAATATTTTATAGCTTTTTCATATTCATTATTCCTCAAAGATTCTTTACCTAATTCAATATTAGCAAATCTATATTGCTCTATAACTTTACCTTCTCCACCTTCAAATGGATGGAACATTCTTTTTAATAACAAACTCAATACTTTTTCATATTTTCCAATTTCATTGTATAATCTCACATACTCAACATAGAGGTCATCTCTTTCAAGTGCAAATAAATTTTTCTCTATAAATTTAATTCTTTCCTCTTGAGAAATATTCATCAACTTTTTTAAAGAATCAAGTTCAAATATCACTTTCTTATCTTTATCATTAGATCTATGAGCCTTTTCATAATATTCTAAAGATTTTTTTGGATTGTTTTCTATATTATTATATGCTATCCCTAAATTTCTATTCAATATTGAATTGTCAGAATTATATTGATATGCTTTTTCAAAACTTTTTAAAGCTAAATCATATTCTTTTTTATCATATAATAAATTTCCTAATAAATAATTTTTTTCAAAAGAATCTTCTACTTTCTCTAGAATATATCTCTCAAATACTCTATGTGGAAATACATAGTCTAAATTATTTTCATATTCTAATTTTTCACCAATTATTATTCCTATCATTTTCAGTAAAGGATGCTTTAGTCCTTTACTTATTTTCAACATTTTCTTTATACTTTCTATCTCTCCAATTTCATAATTAAATGTTACCAATTCAATTATTGTTTTATACTTAACTCCAATCCTATTAAAAGTAAATTCCATTCCTTTTTCTTTTATCGATGAAAGATAATGGAGAGGATTTAATTTTAACACTTTAGAAAAATCACTTGTTTTACATATTTTTTCTAAGCAAAGTTCTTTTAAATAAAGTGCATCATAATTCAAAGCATTATATTTTAAACTTTCCTCCAAGTGTTCCAATGCTTTTTTATAGTTTTTATCTTTCATGTCTAATTTTGATAATTCAAAATATCCATTAGATTTATATTTGTAATCCCATATTGCTTTATAAAATGCTTTATATGCCTGTTTAGGATTATTTAACATCTTATTACATAAGCCTATTCCATAAAAACTTTGACAATCAATGGGATTTGGATTGTATTTAGTTGCTCGCTCATTTGCTTTTTCAAAATAAATCAAAGCACCATTAAAATCACCCTTTTTATAACTAAGCATTCCCATAGCATTATTACAACGCATATCATTTGTGTCTCGTCCTAAACATTCTAAATAATAATCTTCTGGATTATAAGTTGCATGTCTATATTGCTCTAAATGAATTCCAACTTGATACAGCTCATCATTTGTTAATATCTCTTTTGGTAAAAGTGCTTCTTCATAAGGCTTAAATTCTTTTTTCTCTATTTCTTCAAATTCAAACCCTAATAGAATTTTTCCTTTTTCTATAACTTCAATTTTTAAAGTTTCATAATTTTTATTTAAAATGCTATCATCAAAATTTTCTCCAATTCCTAAATTAATATCTTTAGAGTAAATTTCTATTCCTTCATTACTTACTCTTAATATCCCTTGAATTTTTCTAACAGAAAAAATGCCAAATTCAATTTTCTCATTTATTTCTATTTTTAGAGCACAGTCTTCTGATGCATTTTTAACTTTCCCTAAATCTTTAAATGGATACCAAATTTGTTTGAATTCCTTTGTTTCGTTAGGCGCAATCCAAGTGAAATCTGGTTGATTATCTGTAAATACTCCAGCCATTAATTCAATATAAGGTCCATTTTCATCTGTCAATTGTCTATCCCATGCATACCCAAAGTCACCATTTCCCCAAGTCCATTGTTTCTTTCCAGGAGCAGTATTTGTATCGGAAATATGAAGTGTTCCCATATTTTTTTTGAAATCATATCCACCAAAAAAATTATATTTTGAACCTAAAGCCATATAAGACATTGGAACAGGTATATTTTTATAATTTGTAATGTTTCTATCTTTTTCTTCCATATTCTTATAGTCGATATTATAATAAATCGAATCAGCATAAGGATATGCCGTTATGTCTCTCTTCCCATGATCTGACACATAAGTAACATCTACAGGAAAAAAAGATTCATATTCATCATGAACGTGAACAGCTATATTAGCCCACCATAAAAAATTTTGTGGAACCTCTGTAGAATTAGTTGATTTTCCTAAAACCTCGACTAACGCTTTATCTTTATAAAGCTTAACGCCAACCCTTCCAGTCATTTGACTCATTTGTTCAATTTCTCCCATCCAAACAATTATAAAGTCCTCATTCTCTTCTATCTCATATTCTACAGAATTAAAAGTAGAAGGTCTATGATGTTGAGGCCAATTAAATTCTACACCTCCAGATATCCATGGACCACATAAACCAACAAGAGCAGGTTTTATAACTTCATTGTTGTAGAAAAAGTAATAATCATTTATTTTATCATATCCATATTGGATTCTTCCACCTAATTCTGGCATAACCATAAGCTCTATATAGTCGTTTTCTAAATAAATAACATTGTACTCTTTATCAATCTTTTCGTCACTAATCTTTTCGATAATTGGATATGGATATATATTCCCTTTCGAAGCTTGGTATACTCTTTTTTCTAAAAACATTGGATTCTTATCAGGTTCACCCACTTCGTATGTAGGTATTTTCTTTCTTTTTTCATACACTTTCAACATAAATAACACCTCCTATTATTTATATGATATACCTTTTTATAATAAATTAAAATACTTTTTCTTCCTTATATATATACTTTTTAACTTTATTTTTAAAAAAATATAACTTATATTACACGCTATAAACTTAAATTATTCCAAAAGTAATTTGATATTGCTCTTTCAAGTTATGCTATTATTGATACTACCTTAAAAAAATTCGTAAGAACTATACATTATAAAATGAATTGTCCCACTAAGTAAAAAAACTCATAATAAAATCTATATTAAGTTAAATCCTACTAAAACTTATATATGAAGATTATCATGAGCAAAGAATAAAACGGTTTTAAAGTAAGCAGGTAATGATAAAAAAGGTACATTTATTGAATAAATGAAACCAACAGTGCTATTAAGAGATGAATATGAACATTAGGAGACTGATCGTTTGGTTGGAAGAAAGAAATGATGGTGGTAGTTTTTTAACTTTGATTAAACATTAAACTAAAAAAACCTCTAATATAAATATTAGACATTCATCTTTTTGTTTGATATTATTAATATAAATCACGATAGAAATAGTACATATATTTATACCAGGAGGTAAGATGGAATTTAAAAAAAACATCTATAAAAATAATCTAATTCTATATACTATTACAACATCTAA
The DNA here is from genome assembly GCF_049671765.1 of Psychrilyobacter sp. Lineage (NCBI taxonomy): Bacteria > Fusobacteriati > Fusobacteriota > Fusobacteriia > Fusobacteriales > Fusobacteriaceae > Psychrilyobacter > Psychrilyobacter sp. Next base: position 544 of record NZ_JBATVM010000303.1, on the reverse strand, counting down.
ACTTAAAGTGAAATTAACAAATTATGGTGCTAGCATCAACAATATCTATCTAAAAAACATTGATAATATATTTGAATCTATTACTATTTCTTATGAAAATATGCAAGATTATTTATTAAAATCACCTCTGTACAGAGGTGCAACAATTGGAAGGACTTCAGGAAGAATTAAAAATGGTCAATTTTCAATAAATAATAAGATGTACCAATTAGATAAAAATGATAATAAAACCCATAATCTTCATGGTGGTAAAAATGGGTTTTCATTTAAATTATGGGACTCTAAAAAAATAATTAAAGAAAATTCTATTCAAATTATATTTTCAACTTTTATAAAATATATGGAAGACGGCTTTCCAGGAGACCTATATGTAAAAGTAGTTTATACTATAAAGAATGATAGTATTACTATTAAATATTTTGGAGAAAGTCAAAAAGATACTTTGCTTAATATGACTAATCATACCTATTTCAACTTATCTGGAAATTCTGAAATAATTTCTACCCACCAATTAAAAGTGAATGCATATAAATATTTTGAATTA